>JABGTQ010000185.1 GCA_018647025.1 Nitrospina sp.
AAAAATTATTGTAGAAATGAATTGGAATTTATCTAGCTATCAAATTTTACAATTAAAGCTTAATCGTTTATTTGGATGGGGCATAGGTATTTTAATGTCTATAATTCCAAAGCGTTTATGTTTTATTTTTCATCAGGCTGGAGAATTAAAAGCTGCTAATGGTTATGCTAAATTGAAAAGTTCCATAGATCAGTATAAAAATTTTGAATCATTTCCATCTACTAAAATAAAAGTTATTTTGGATAATATAATAGAAAACGAAAAGTCGCATTCTGACACTTTTAGATCTCTATTAACCAAGTAGTTAAAAAAAGTGGATTAAAGTTTTGACAATCATTCTATTCAATAAATAAATAGATTATTTTAATATTAAGGGGCAATCTAGCATGGAAAATAAAATTAAAATTGGGGTTAGCAGTTGTCTTGTGGGAGAAAAAGTTAGATGGAATGGTGACCACAAACAGAATCACTTTGTTCGGGAGGTTTTATCAGATTATTTTAATTATGTTTCAGTATGCCCAGAAATGGAGGTAGGAATGGGCGTACCTAGAGAAACTGTTGCTCTTTATGGGGATTTAAATAAGTCACGGATGATTAGCAAAAAGACTCAGACCGACTGGACCAAACCTATGGAATCTTATATTGAAGAACGTATTTCGTCCCTTACACATGACGATCTTTGTGGATATATCTTCAAAAGTAAATCTCCTTCATGTGGTTTAGGTAGAGTACCTGTTTATGCTGAATTTGGAAGTGATAGCGTAAGGCATGGTCCGGGTATCTTTGCCAAAGCATTTACCAATAAATTCCCCCTGGTCCCAACCGAAGATGAAGGAAGATTGAATGATTCTCTGATTCGAGAAAATTTTATTGTTAAGGTTTTTAGTTTTAGTAGGCTTAAAGATTTATTCAAAAATAATTTTTCGATTGGTGAATTGGTTCGGTTTCATACGCAACATAAGTTTTTACTATTGGCTCATAGTAGAAAATATTATGACGAACTAGGGCATTTGGTTGCCAAACCAAAATCACTAAGTAAAGAGGCCCTTAAGGAAAATTATGGAAATACTTTTATGAAAGCATTGGCTTTTAAAGCCACACCAAAAAAAAATACGGATGTATTGCTTCATATGATTGGATTTTTTAAGAAAGTTCTATCGACTTTAGAAAAAGATGATATTTTAAATACTATTCAAGATTATCGTAAAGGACTACTTCCTTTAATTGTCCCCGTTACTTTGATACGCCATCAAGTACATAAACATAATATTGAATATTTAAAGGATCAAATTTACCTCAACCCACATCCAAAAGAATTAATGTTGAGGAACCATGTTTAGGTTTCACCTCTATCTTATTGGCCTTTAAATACCCAAATTCCATGAGATTTATAAAAACTTGTTAATAGTGCAGTGACAAGGATATTTATTACGGTTTTTTTTGGAGATTTTTTCTGTGAGATACTGTAAGTCGGTTTGCTGGATTAGACGTGATCTTCGATTGAACGATAATATAGCGCTTAGTTCGGCAATAGCTCAATCCAAAGAGGTGGTGCTAGTTTTTGTTTTTGATAGTAATATCTTGGGCAAACTTAAAAATAAAAACGATAGACGTATAACATTTATTTATGAATCTCTTCTTGAGCTCGATCAGGATCTTCGAGAAAAAGGCTCCGCTCTTGTCGTATTGCAGGGTGATCCAAAAATAGAAATCCCACAGTTTTCAAAACGTATTAAGGCTAATGCTATTTTTGTTAATCGTGATTATGAGCCATATGCAAAAAAACGTGATAAAGCCGTTCAAAATACATGTAAAAAACTAGGTATTGTTTTCAATGATTATAAAGATCACGTTATTTTTGAAGGCAATGAGTTGCTAAATCAATCTGGAAAACCGTATAAAGTTTTTACGCCGTACAAAAATAAATGGTTAGTGGAATTGAATAAGACTCACTACCAAAATCATAAACCCAATCTAAAGGGCCTTTCATCCATAAAAAAACTTCGTGGTGAGCTTAGTGACTGGTCGTTTAATACTATAGGGTTTAATTCCGTAAAATTATGGTTAAAACCTGGCCAAAGTGCGGCTGAAAATCAGTTAAAGCAATTTTTACCCCATTTAAATACTTACGATAAATATCGAGATTATCCATTTATAACTAATGGAACCTCCCACCTTTCAGTTCATTTACGATTCGGAACGTTGTCTATAAGATCCCTTGTTAGAGTTGCTTTAAATAGCACTAATTCTGGAGCAAAAACATGGTTGTCTGAGTTGATCTGGCGAGATTTTTATCAAATGATATTGGACCAATTTCCACATGTGGTTAAAGGGTGCTTCAATCAAAAATACGAACAAATCCAATGGCCTGGGGTTGAAAGACATTTCACGTTGTGGTGCCAAGGAATGACGGGATTTCCTATAATTGATTCAGCTATGCGTTGTTTTAACCAAACCGGTTGGATGCATAATCGTTTGCGCATGATTGTTGCTTCTTTTTTGACCAAGGACCTTTTAGTTGATTGGAGAAAAGGCGAAAAGTGGTTTGCCAAGAACCTTTTAGACTTTGATCTCGCTTCTAATAACGGAGGTTGGCAATGGTGTGCTTCAACCGGTTGCGATGCCCAACCATATTTCAGGATATTTAATCCAATAACCCAGTCCAAAAAATTTGATCCCACAGGAAATTTTATTCGACAATACCTTCCAGAGTTAAATAATTTTTCAAACAAACACATTCACTGGCCGCATCTTGCTGATAGAGAAGCTCAGATAAAACTAGGATGCATTTTTGGAAAAAATTATCCAAAGCCCATAGTTGATCACACAGAACAACGAATAAAAGCCTTACAATTATTTAAATTTTAGCGTAAAAGTCGTCCTATTAATTTAATCATTCCACAACTAGTACGACTGCGGGATAATTTAATGGCTATGATTGCTGTCATAAATGCAGTTGGTGAAAGTGAGGTTACTCCAAATTAAGCAAACGTTGTATCATCTTTAATTGAAGTTTATCCAAAAATTATAGCAACAACTGACAAGCTTAGGTTCGACGTTACTCAATGGTTAAAGCTTCCATCGGATCAAGCTTGGAAGCCTTGATAGCCGGAACAACCCCAAAAATCATACCGATTAGCGCGCATACCCAACTCGCCTTCCAGATCGAATCTTGATCAAGCAGCAAGGTCCAATCGCCCCAATAGGTTAAACCCAGGGTCAATCCGACACCGAGAGCGATACCGATACCGCCGCCCAAAAATCCTATGATAAGAGACTCATACAAAAACTGACGGATAATATTGCTCCGACTCGCCCCTACAGCTCGTCTTATACCTATTTCCTTTGTTCTTTCTTTAACAGAAATCAGCATTACAGCGAGTATCCCTATACCACCGACAAGAAGAGAGATTGCCGCAACCCCTACAATCAATTTTGTAAAAAGCTCTGATGTTTCACGTTTCATTTCTTCTAAATCCAATTGGCTAACCAAAGTAAAATCATCTTCCCTGTCATCGGTTAGTTTATGGCTTTCACGAAGAAGTTCGCGGATTTTTTCAGATGCTTTTTCTATATTTTCCCGACTGGAAATCTTTACGAATATGCGACTGACATGGGTCTGATTTACAATGCGGCGCATCAAAGTTGGCAGGGGAATAAAGATCAAGTCATCTTGATCTAATCCGTTTGTGTCAACACCTTTTGCTTCAAAAACTCCAATAATTTTAAAGGGGATAAAATGTACTTTTACCACTTGCCCAATCGGATCTTCATCACCAAATAAATTTTTTATAGCTGTTTTTCCGATTATCGCAACTCGATTTCCTGTTTTCAAATCTTGCTCAGAAAACATCTCTCCATTTTCTATTCGATATCCTCGTATAAACTGAAAATCGAGTGTTGAACCGGTGATTGTTGTTTCAGCGGCATTGTTATCAAACTTTGCGTTCATTCGTTTTTCTTCAAAAGGAGCTACCAGTTCCACCTCTTCAATTTCACTTGCAATACGCTCAGCATCTCGCGGCGAAAGAGTAGTTACGTTTCCTGATAACCGCAACCGACCCCCCCGCCTTTTCATTTCTCCTGCTGTGATGGTAACCATGTTTTCTCCCATCCCCGCTATAACATCCAACACCTCTTGCTGCGAGCCTTTGCCAATAGCAACCATTACAATGACAGAAGCGATACCGATCAGAATCCCCAAAGATGCCAACAACGTGCGAGTTTTATTCGCAAGAAGTGCGGTAACGGCAATTGCGAATGAAGAAAAGCGATTCATAAATAAACTCAGGAGCGAATTGATTCTTCAGGGCTCATCAAAGCGGCTTTACGTGCAGGATGAATTCCGAAAATTAAACCGATTAATGTACAAAATACAAACGAAAGTACAAAAGGTTCTGCGGTAACCTGAGTTGGTAAAATATCAAATCTTTGCAATCCATAACATATACTCAATCCCAATCCGATACCCAGAATTCCCCCAAGTAAAGAAACCAATACCGACTCGAATAAAAATTGCAAAGTTATATCCAATTTCCTTGCGCCAAAACTGCGACGAATTCCAATTTCACGTACCCGTTCGCGAATAGAAACCAGAAGGATGTTCATAATCACTACTCCTCCCACCAAAAGCGAAACAGTGGATATCAGGATCAACATTCGGTTCATCGCCTGCGCCGACTCCGTCACCCACTCCATAATTCCCTCAGGGGTTACAAACCGAAAATCATCCTCAGATAGAATGGAAAGATTATGGTTGCGTCGCAACACATGCTTTACGGCTTCCATCGTTTCAGGCACCTGCGATGCATCCAGCGTCACAACCTTAATGCTGTGCAAATGAGTTTCTCGGGTCAAACGAGCCATTGAAGTGGTAAGAGGAATTAAGGCTCGGTCATCAGGG
>JABGTQ010000186.1 GCA_018647025.1 Nitrospina sp.
ATTAGATCTTGATGAAATTGGGTATATTAAAGTTAAAGCAGGGACGCAAGAAACTAATATTGAAGGTGTTTTTGCTGCAGGGGATGTTCATGATCATAAATATAGACAAGCTGTGACAGCAGCCGGGACAGGTTGTGCGGCAGCATTAGAAGCTGAGCGTTGGCTTGCAGAACAGAATATATAAATTTGTGTAGTTTTTTAAGAGAATATTGTGACTATTTATTACCATATTGATTACCCACTCCGAATGAAATTTAAACTATAAGTGAACCCAAGTCTTAGTTTTTAATTTTATTGTTTACCATTACTTTCTTTTAAATAAAAAAACTTGTCAGGAACCTTGACTTTGCGGTTTAGGGTCTTATTTATAGTGGGTGAGTGTAATATTGCTCTAATAGAAAAAATATTATAAACTATTGATATATATAACTTTATTTTGTTATTTATGTTCTATGGTTTTTTTTTCGATAAGGAAGGTATAGATAGGCTTTTAAAACACTTTATAAATACTTATTTTTTGGCGTCATTCAAAACGGGCTTTGAATACGCTTCTACAAAGAAACGGGAAGAGGGATGACCTCTTCTCGTTTTTTTTATTACCTTGTATAACTTATTAAAAAACTAACAATGCCTTGTGCATTGGGTAATACAATGCCTTTTTGATAAGTCGTTGTTCCCCTAATTGTTTAAATAGTTTTTCGTATTGCGTAAGTTGATTAAAATAGCGCTCTTTTTCATTTTTTAAAAATTTTTCTAGGTTAGCTCCCATGTGTTCCCCTGTTTTATAATCTATAATCCAACGTGAATTATTTTCGTCGACAAAAGTTCTATCAATAATTCTTGATTGATAAATATTATTTTTTATCTGAGATAATGAATATTCACAACGTGCGTCTTTATGCGATTCAAGAATCCACCTTCCTTCTGGATGATTTAATATGTTGCTGAGCATAGTTTTTCCTTTTTTTGTTTCTTCTAGAATCATTTGAGGGGGTAAGCCTTGAGATTTTAAAGCTACAGGTATTAAGCTTTCTAATTCTTTAATTCTTTCTTCAGTCCATTTTTTTTCCCCCTCTTCTGCCAAGGTTTGAAAGTATCTATGCATTACTATTCCAAGAGCTCGCGCTCCACTACCTGCCCAAGAAAACTCTGGGTTTTCTAATTCATTTTGGATTTCTATAGTATTTTCTATCTCGATACTTGGATGAGTTTCTGGCAATTGGTAGTTATCACTAAGTCGCCATATTTTAGGAGTTAAAATATTAGTTGTTTCATCCGAGTTTTGTGATTTTGTTTCGTTAAAATTTGATTCTTTAGGCCATATTTCTTGAATAAATGGCCAGAGCTTTCCTAAAAAAGAGCCTTTCCTAGGGAATTTATTTTGTGTTTCTAAAAATTGTCCAAATAGGTGTAGCTGTAATTTAGTCCGGGTAGCAGCTACATAAAGAAGACGTAATGCTTCATAGTCAGATTTATCTCGATCAAATCGAGATAAAAACTTATATATTTTTGAATCAGGTCCCCCTTTTTCTTCAATGGGCGCTAGTAATAAATCGTCACCATGAGGCATCCAATAAACAAGTCTTTTTTCTTCTGCTTTTGAGGTTTTTTCAAGACCTGGAATGATGACTATATCAAACTCTAAACCTTTTGATTTATGCATTGTCATAATTTGAACGGCTTGATCTGATTCTACCCATGAGTTTGAAAATAAATGGTTTATGTCATCCTGAAACGCTCGAATATTTGATAATTCATTTGATTCGAGAAATTCGCTGACTTTTTCAAAGAATATTTCTATATCAGGGAAAATATCAGGGTTTGCGTATGATGGTCCTCCAAGTTGAATCCAGCAACCTTCTAGTACGTCCCGAAAGTTTGATAAAGGTAATGTCTTTAAGGAGTTTAAAAAAATAGAGGTAATTCTTTTAATACGTTTTTGCCCAGTTGGGCTAATAGTATTGATACGTTTGCGGTCTTTTAATAATTCCCATACAGGGGTATTATTGTCAAAATCGCAGATTTTATGTAGATCCGCTAATGATAGCCCACACCAAGGAGCACGGAGAGTTGACAACCATGCTACTCGATCATGGAGCGAAGTAAGAGCTCGCATTAACGCAAGTAGATCCATTATTTCAGGACGTGATGTAAGAGAATCTATGTCTTCTGCCCGAAATGGTATTTTTCTTTCGTGAAATTGTTTTACAATTGATTTTAAATGGTTCCTTGCACGAACAAGTATTGCGATAGATTTTACGGGGTATTGATTGCGAAGAGATATAATTAAATTAGTTACTTCTATTGCTTCATTGTTAGTAAATGATTCATGCGTTGCGTGAAAGAAAACATCAGATTCATTTGTTTCGGTTTGTTCTGCTCTTGAGGGGGAATAGGTAATGGCACCGAGATCTTGATTGTTTGTTTTTGGAAAGATCGATCGAAAACACTCATTTATCCAATCTACTATTGGTTTTTTTGATCGAAAGTTGGTCTGTAATGTCAGGAATTTTAAATCAATATTTCCTAGTCCTTCATTTTTGGTTTTAAGGAATAGTCCAACTTCAGCATCACGAAATCTGTATATTGATTGCATTGGGTCACCAACAATGAACATAGTTCGACCATCCCCTGGCGTCCACCCAGCTGTAAGCCTTATTAGTAGATCGTATTGTTTGTATGAGATGTCCTGGTATTCATCCACAAGTATGTGCTGGATTTTGTGGTCAAGGTAAAGTAATAGGTCAGTAGGATCATCCTCAGTACCAAGGGCTTCCCTTGCGGCAAGAGAAATTTCTGTAAAGTCTGTTTTTCCTTGTTCACTAAAAATATTTCTTAGAGTGTCAGCCATGTTTGGCAAAAGTAATAAAGTGGCGCGTAATACTTTCCATTCATTGTCAGAAAATAAGGGGTCTGGTAGATCTCTTACCTCATGTAACTTTTGCAGAAATATCCGGTGTGCCGATAAAGTTTCTAGTAGTTCACTAAAGTTTAATTTTATTTTCTTTTGATCAGCAGGAAAACCAATAGACTTATTGACGGTCTTTCTGACATCGCCATCTTTTGTTAAAATTAATTCGGCGATTCCTTTCCATAAATTAAGATCACTAATTTGATGGGATGGTAAGTTGGTTAGGTTGTCTAAACTTGAAATAGGGGTATGTATGTTATCGCTCAGACAATTATTGCCTGCAAACGAAGCTATTGGAATAATTGTATGCAAGTCATTTGGGGTCTCGCTGTGTAAATCTATAAGAGTTGACTCAATTAATTTAGAAAATATATTTTCAAAGTAGTTTCGCTTATCGTCATTTATGTCAAAGTCATCAAAAAATGGAATCATCCATTGATCACGTTTTTGAAAGAGTTGATTGATTCGGTCAAGGAAAGAAGCTTTGGAATTATCTAGATGATTTAATATTATGCGTACTCGTTTTCCCACTTCACACTTACTTTCAACTTTTGAGAGTATGCGCTTGGACGCTTCTTTATAGAGGTCAGAAGCATTTTCGATAATATCTAAAGGGCCACCCATCAATGAAAGTATAGGCATTTGCTTTACAAGGCTAGCGCAAAAGGAATCAATTGTAAGGACTTTTAACTGATTTGGATTATCTAATATTCGCCAATTATTTTTCGAATCATTTTTTAAAGCTAACTTTGCAAGTTCCCAGGTTTGCTGCTGATGGGGTGATTCTGGTGAGGTTTGGTTAAGCCCCCGTTTTAAGGCTTCCAAAATACGTCTTTTCATTTCTTCTGCAGCCTTACGAGTGAATGTTATACTGATTATTTGATCAGGATGCTCAACGCCACTCAATAAACGTAAATATCTTTGTATAAGCAGCTCAGTTTTCCCTGATCCCGCAGGTGCTTGAATAAGGAGCGATTTGCTGGGGTCAAGAGCGACTTTCCTTTCTTTACTATCAATAATCTCAGGCATCTATGTTCTCCAAGCTATTTAAATCAGATGCACTTTCTCCAATTCTACAGAGCATTGCGTAGCTACAGTTTCGACATGTTTCGTCATTATTAATTGGGTTTGTAACTATTTGTCCCTCCATAAAATTATCCGCTAATATTTTTAATTTTATTTCCCAGAATTTTAATAAACTACTCCAATTCGGCCACCCAATTTCCTCTTTAATATTTAAAGGAATTTTTACTTTAGATTTTTCTGGAAAAGGATTATTTATTATGGGATTCCAAATAGATTTCCATTTGAGGTTTCCTTTTGAAATATGAGCAAATGCAATTGCAGTTGGAGAAGACTTTAATGTATATAAAGGCAGTTGTGGGTCTTGGATACGTTCCATAAACCATGTATTGGTATTTATTGATCCTGTTTTATAATCAATGAGTATAAGTTCCCTCTTAGAGTTGAAATCGATTCGGTCAATTCTCAGATTAAGTCTAAGATTTCCTAGGTTAATAAGTTCATTTTTTTCTGTATGCTTTACTTCAAATTCAGGTCTAAGTATTTCTTGATCCATCCAATCCAATAGCAAATCAATTGTTCGGTTTTGTTCCATTGCCATAAAATGAGACTGTTTAATGACTTGTATATTTAATTCTCGGATTGCTTCTTTTACTTTCTTTTCAAGTGCACCTTTCAGCATATTTGAAGTTTTTAAATTTTTAAGAACAGTACGAGTTTTATACTTTTCCCAAAAGAGTTGAAGTACTTTGTGAATCAAAATACCTCTATCGCGAGAATCATAATCAATGGCAGAAATTTTATAATCATTTGCGTTTAAGCGGTTAGCAGCGAAAGACTGAAAGGAGCAGGCAGCTTGGTTTTGTAATACCTTATAACCATTCTTTAGTCCATTCATTGTTAGATTTTCAAATTCACTTGGTGAGGGTGGAATTTTAGATTTATCTTCCCATACTTCAATTTGATTTAAGGGTTTGATACGGTCTCTAACTCTGTAGGATTTTGTGTAAGAAAATTTATTTTTTGTTTTTGTAATTATATTTAATAAAGAAGTTATTTTTTTTTTGTTGTTTTGCTCCCACTCTGGATAGCTAAAAATTATATTTTGGGATGCATTTACAAGTCGGTTTAAAGTTTGTTCAGAAAATTGTAATTCACGTTTCGAACTTGAGTGAGGAAGCTGTAATTGTTTTTGAATATTTATTGGAATGAATGGATTTGGATTTGGTTTAGCAGGTATGCAGTCTGAGTGGCAACCCATTATCCAAACATGGTCAAATGATATTCCAATTGACTCAAGTAAACCCAATACTTGAATCGGTTGTTCCTTAGTTTTAATTTGGAAAAGTTTTTTATGGGTAATTTCTTTTAGTTCTTTTAGTATTGAATACCGAGATATCTTTTCAGTAAACATATCGAGTGATGCAAGTTCATCTAAACACTCATTCCAAACTACTAAGCATTGTATCTCCCTGCTCGATAAGGTTTTACTTGGTTCAAGCATCCAGCCTAAATCCTTAAGAACTTTAGAAAAACATTTTGCCCAGGAACTAGGTAACTTGGTGCCGGTTATTTTGATAAAGTTGATTGTTATCTGTAATAATTTACTTATTTCAGAAGATGATTCAGCTCCATAAAAATTTTTAATTCGCTCAATATTTACATTAAGAAAACCTGATTTTTGAAGTTTTATTTCCAACTCATTTCGGTCATCGTCATTATAATTCCCAGATTTTATATGGGGACTATTTATGATGTGTAATAGTTTGTTTATAGGAAATTCATTTTCTATAGAAAGAAGTTCTAAGGCAATTTGAATCATCCCCTCGTCAGAAAGTGGCGTACCGAGTGATATGTCAAATGGAGTTTTAATAGTTTTCCCGGGGAAAATTGATTCTGGTATTAGGTTTGAAAGTAGTTCTTTGTGTAAGGATCGTCTGTATTTTTCAAGCTCTGGAACAATAACTCCAATGGTTTGATCTTTACTATATATCGATCGGACCCAGTTAGCGCAATTTCGACATTCATCTTTTAAGTCTTTAAATGAATAAATTTCTATATTTTTATTTTTCAGAATATTTTTGTTTAGGCGTGAATTATTTTTATTAGGATTATTCTTTAGGACAATTTCTTTTTGTTGGGACTTTAAAAAGTCTAACCAAATTTGAAGCTGTGGAGTTATTTCTTCAAACCCGTAAAGCTGAACAAAGTCAGGAATATAAATATTCTTATTTTTCATTCCCTCTCTTACAAGGTCGATTAAGACTACTGGGTCAATCGCTTTATTTTTAATAAGAAATTTTTTGTATTGCTCCATCCATTTTAAAAATAGATTATTTTCTGTGCTTAGCAAGAGAGGGTCAGACGGAATAGATATTCTGTGTTGAGTTATAAGTTTGTAGGCCTCCGATGATTTTTTAGCTGCTTCACGTATATTTAAAAGGGACCATTGGTTTATGACCTTCTTTCGAACAGTTGATTTATCATTA
>JABGTQ010000026.1 GCA_018647025.1 Nitrospina sp.
AGCAGCTATAGTATCACCACTCTTGATAGCTTCTATCGTATTTATAACTGTAGACTCCACTGTTTTATTTCCTGATGTGCGAGCACAGATTTCAAGTCCCTCTAGTAAACCCACCCCACTCGAAAGAAGTGTCCCTAAAGTTCTTGAGAACTTCGCAATAGAAACTTTTCGAATTAGCGGCCCAACCACAGGGATTTTTAATACGTAACGATCAATTAAGGACCTACCACCCTCAGTAGCATGCAGCCTTCTAAAAACCAAATAAATCGAATACGAAGTTCCTAACATATAATACCATTTGGTTTGAAACATATCGCTAACAGCTATTACTATTGCAGTAGGAACGGGCAACTCAGCCCCTCCACTATTAAACATTGTCGTAAACGCGGGGATAACAAAGATCATTAAAAAAGAAATCACTCCCACCGCCACACTGACAATACAAGCTGGATAAACCATGGCAGACTTTACTTTTTTTTTAAGAGACGCTGTTTTCTCGATATGCGAAGCCAATCGCCTTGCAATGACATCCAATATTCCTGCTGCTTCACCAGCTTCGAAAAGATTACAATAAAGTGAGTTAAATACCTTTGGGTACTTTTTCAAGGAATCAGAAAGGTTTTCCCCAGTTTCGATATTATCTTTAATGGAAAGAATAATCGCACCAAAAGTTCTATTCTCGGTCTGCTCACCCAGAATCTTCAAACATTGAACCAAAGGAAGCCCCGCATCAATCATGGTAGAAAATGTTCGCGTGAAAACGACTATATCCTTCTCGGTAATTTTCTGTTTGCCACTACTAAAAAGAGGCTTTCCATTATTAAAACTAAATTCTTTTCCTCCACTCTTCAACGAAATATTAATAGGTCTAATTTTATCTTCCTTTAGACTGGCAATGGCGGACTTCCTGTCTTTCGCCAGGATCTCATCATGTATAATCTTACCCTTAACTCGGGCCTTGTATTGAAATGTGAGCATTCCCTTTTAACCCTTTTATAGTTCGATGAATAAACTAAAAAGGCTATTTATTTTTACGGACTCTATCTTTCTCATTAGCTTTAATTACCTAAATAAACTCTGGTGGGTTTTTTAAAAATGAAGTAAAACGATCTTTCACGATTCCTTTATCGTAAGCATCTTCCGGGCTTATTTTTTTTTCCTTTAACTCAGCGAGAATGGCGTCATCTAAAGATTGCATCCCATATTTCTTACCTGTCTGAATGGCCGAAGGGATCTGAAAGGTTTTGCTTTCACGGATCAGGTTCGATACCGCCGAGGTCACCATAAGGATCTCAAAAACCGCCACTCGTCCCTTCTTATCTATTCTCTTTAATAGTTTTTGCGCCACCACTCCCTTGAGCGATTCAGAAACCGACGTCCGTATCTGCGCCTGTTGGTGTGCCGGAAAAACATCTATTATACGGTCAATAGTTTTGGTCGCATTTTGTGTATGTAAGGTGCCAAATACGAGATGGCCGGTGGATGCAGCTTCAAGTGCTAATGCGATTGTCTCAAGGTCCCGCATTTCACCTACCAGGATAATATCGGGGTCTTCACGCAAAGCCCCTCGAAGGGCCGACTTAAAACTTTTGGTATGTACTCCTACTTCACGATGGTTAACAACAGAACTTTGCCCTTTGTGAATAAATTCAACAGGATCCTCCACTGTTATAATATGGCATTTTTTATTTTTATTTATATGATCTATCATCGCGGCCAAGGTGGTTGATTTACCACTTCCTGTTGGACCTGTAACTAAAACCATTCCCTCGTGCAACATGGCAAGTTTAGTGATACCTCCGGGTAGATCTAACTGCTCAGCCGTTAAAATTTGGCTAGGAATTTCTCTGAAGACAGCTCCAATTCCCCACCTTTGCTGAAAGAAGTTTGCACGGTATCTGGCTAATCCTGTTATCTCATAAGCAAAATCAACATCACCTGTTTCTTCAAATATTTTTTTTTTATTATCGGGAGCAATTTCGTACAACATATCTTTAAGCTCATCATTTTCAAATGATTTATGGTCGACTTGTTCCATATCGCCATGAATTCTAAAAAAAGGTTGAGAACCTGAAATCAGGTGGAGATCAGACGCCCCTTGTTCATTCATTAATTTAAAAAGTGCGTCAATTTTAGCCATATTATTTATAGTTGTTAGATGATAAATGCCGCGCAGCAAAGTCTTTAGTTTACATTATTACTTTATTTACAAACATACTCATCCATTCTTGAGATTGTCTTTATTGCCTATGACAATGGTAGGGGTAATGAATATGAGTATTTCGGAATAATTATCTTCGTCATCCATATTTTGAAACAATTTACCCAGAATTGGTATGTCTGAAAAAAAGGGTACTTTTTTTTCTATCTCGGTCTTGGTGTTTTCAAAAATTCCGCCAAGCACAGTGGTGGCACCATTTGACACAATTACTTCGGACAGGGCCTCATTTGTTGTAATTGTTGGATTACCGTTACCATCTGTATTAGCAAAATCGGCTGCATTTTTCGTTGCCTTGATTTCAAGAATCACATGATCATCAGATGTAACATGGGGTGTTACCGTTAGGCTAAGTTCTGCATCAATAAATTGTGTCGCAGTCCCTAAATTCGAGGACGTCTCATACGGGATTCTTCTTCCACTTGATATATGAGCTTCGCGGTGATCCATGGTTGTTACCTTTGGAGCTGAGAGAACTCGTCCTCGCCCAGCCGACTCCATTGCGGTTAACCGCAGATCTAAACCCAAGCCGCTTATAACATTTCCCGCGAGTATACCAATACCAGATGTCGCTGTTGAAGTGGTACCAAGGTTAACCAACTCGCTTCCCACTCCCTCAGTTCCCGTACCTGAGGTTATAACAGTAGCTCCATCTACTTTTGCAAAGTTTTCTGCTATTGAGTCACTATTCTTCGCAATAGAACCTGTCAAACCCCATTCTATACCAAGCTCCTTTGAGTAGTTTTTGCTGACTGAAACTATACGTGCCTCGATCATGACCTGTGGCAATTTTTTATCAAGAATCGTTATAAACTTCAGCATCTTCTCAATATTCAGAGGTAGATCTGTAAGAATCAGCGTATTAGTTCGTATGTCAACGGTAATATTTCCAGACTGGCTTCTTAGGGAATCTAAATTCTTGGCAACATCTTCAATCTGGCCATAATTAATACGTTTAACTTCCGTAACCATATCCTGATCGTTGACCAAAGATCGTCTAACAGGAGTTCCCTGTTCACTTGCTACATTGCCACGATCAACCGATTCACTAGAGGTATTATTACGTTCGGTGACATTAATAATATTGTCACCAACACACTGTATGTGTAACTGGTTATTAGCAAGAATAATTTTGAAAGCTTGATTCCAAGGAACATCGTGAAGTCGTAGATTTATATTTCCCTTAACGCCGTCGGCGATGACAATATTAAACCCGCTCATTTCGGAAAAGACTCGCAAGATGTTTGACAGAGTGGCATTTTGAAAGTCAAGATTAATCAGGTCTTTCTTACCACCTAACAAAGACTCGCAAGGATCAACGGGAATGTTAGATTTTTTATCTACTATAATCTTTTCAGAGGAACTTCCTAGGTCAGTTTCTTTTGAGTTAACTTGCGTCTGGGTTTTTGTGGTTTTTGCTTGTATAGATTTGATATCGTACAATTTAACTCTAAGCTCATTTCCCGTGATCCTTTTGATGTCGTAGGTAGCATTGCGACTCAAAATAATTTCTAAGCGCAGAGTACGTCCGTCATCAGAATAAAGAGTCCTAATATTATCCACCACTCCCTGATTTACAGGGATCACATCAGGTAATAGTCCCCTTTTTGTATTTGGAATGTCTAATACGAGACGTAATGGATCAGAGCCTTTAAATGGTATGTAATGAATATTATCTGACGCTTTAATACGAATAACCATTTCGTCGTCATCTTCATCGCCAACTTCAGCATCAAGTCTTACAATTTGTGTTGGTTTCTGATTAAGCAATTTGCCTTTCGCAGGAGCGCAAGAAGACAACCCATTGATCAATACAATGAAAAAGATACCGTAAAAAAATAATAGGGTTGTATGCACTATTTTTTTATTATTTGTTATAAAGATCCTAACCATGTAATGGATTCTTTTCGAATTCAATGTTTCTCGGTCGAGATAAAATTTCGCCGAGGTAATTACGGTACCTTTCCAAAATGACAATTTTCTTTTCATCGACAGTTTTGACTATACCGAGATTTGGTCCTATGAGTGTACCCACCTTAACAGTATGTCCCATTTGCCCTTCTGTTTGAACCAAAGCAACCGTTATCCCTTCTTTTCTTAATGTTCCAACAAATTTCATTTTATCAAAACCTGTCTGTAGTTCCGTAAGTTTAAACATGTCCTCCCGCATGCCCAAAACTTCAGATAGTAAACTTCTATAACTAGACACTTTTTTTTTGTATTCCTTTTTACTCAGTTTCCTAAGTGCTAATTCGTCGTTGAAAATCGAAGCAAAATCGTTTAGTTGATCTGCCATTTTGGGATGCTTTACTTTAACTTTTTCAAAAACTTTTATAGGAATAAGAGGCATTTTCGTTGGAGCTATAAATCGATTTGATCTTTTTTTCTTTAAAGGTGAGCGTTTACGGGAAACCCTTTTTGAATTTTTTTTTACAGGACTAACCTTTACAGGACTAACCAATGGTATAAACGGATCTCTTTTCCCTAATAAAAAATATCGTTCGCCTGGAGCAAAGTTCGCTTTTAGTGAGTCAAGTTTAAGGTTTGAAGATTGGGCAGAAACTTGAAAGGAGAACAAACCAAACAGAGACAAGGTAAAAAGCAACATAACAGATCTTATTTTTAGTTTTCGTTTCACTATTTTTCTATCTCTTAAATTCCTTCGATGTAAACATAACTACTTCCTATAAATGATGATATTAATTGAGGTTTCTTTACACCATTTACAACTTTTAACGATATGTTCTTGACGTGAACTATTTGTAGCATATTTTGCAAGGTGGCAAACATATCCATCGTCTCCCACAATCCACCACGGAACCTAAAATGCATGTGGATTTCTTTATAAAAATCATCCGCCATTCCATCAGCAACTTTAAAATGAACAACATCAACATTTCTTTTTTCCCCAATTCGAGCAATCGTAACTAGAAGTTTGTTTAATGCTTTCTCACTAGGGAGTTGTTGTTTTTTCATATTCAACTGACCCATTTTCAAGCTTAATGTTTTACGAACTTCATGCTTGCTCGCTACAACTTTAAAATATTTTTTAAGGGTGAATTCTGTGTCAACTATTTTTTTTCTTAAAGTTTCGCTTTCTAAGCTCAAAGCACTAAGAATGGTAAAAAAAGACATCAAAAATAAAATCAAACAAACCCCGACTATCCCCAAATAAATCTTGGCAGGTCCTATCTCTTCTATTGAATCGTAGGGAAGTTTGCAGAAAATTAGATTCATGATATTGTCACACCTTTTCTTTGATCATGCCTTCATTGGCATATATACATAAAATGTAAAATCACGCACCACTTCTGTTTCATTCTCTTGCTGACTGGTTTGATGTAAAAATATTTTGTCGAAGCTTGATGAGGCACGAAGCAGATCGATATAACGGACAATAGTTTCGTCGCTATGTTTTCCAAGTAAACGCCCACGAACCTCTAAAAATTCTTGCTTCGGCTGGATCTTCTTTTTAGACTTGTTTGATTTTTTTTTTGTTTTCATTTTCTTTGGATCTCCAATAAAAATCAAAGGAATATTCTTCCCCTTGATTTCCTTGATCCCAAGTTGCCTTACACTGGTAAGCCAGATTTCATCAGGGACTGGAAGAATCAGGTCTTCCAAAATTTGCGTAACCTGGAATTGATTTGCACGGAGTTCATTAATTTTTTTTATAATTTTTTCGACACGTTTAGCTTCGAGCTTCATCGATTGAATCTTTGAGGTTTGAGCAGTTAGCTTTTGCACTTGGCCTTCAAGATTCTTTATTTCATTTTCACGGTACTTGTTTTCCATTTTTTGATAACACCAATAAGTGACTATCATAAAAATTAAAAAAAGAACCGAACCTATTGCATTTATAACTATTTTTTGTATAGCGATCTTCTTTAGTTCTTGTTGGTAGTCAAGCAGGTTTGTGTCAATCATTTGTAGTCAAACCTCCTTAGAGCTAATCCCATAACTACTGCAAATTGAGGCCCTCGATCGTATAATTCTTTTAGATGAAAACGTTCTGGATCCACCTTAATCGCACTAAAAGGATTAATTTTTTTTACTGGGATTTTAAAGTGTTCGCCAATAAGTTTTTTAATGCTGTAAGCCAGCGCACCAATACCATGGATAAAAATACACTCCACCTTTTGATTCGTGCTTTCAGAAAAGATTTCGAATGCTTCAGAAGCTTCATCTATTAATTTTTCAATAAAATCCATGTCTAGTTCCGGAGGAGCTAATCCCATCTCCGTGTCTATTTTTTCTTCAGACTGAAGTTTCTTGTTAAACTTGTTGTTAAAATATTCTTCAACTTTATTTATTTTCCTGAAGAAGCCCCTTGCGTGATATTGTTTCCAGTTCATAGAACAATGACTTGAAATAGGATTTTTTTTATCGAAGACCAACTGGCCATTGTTCACAATACTTACATAAGAGTAAGGACTGTTTAAATCAAATAAGGCATACGGTCCTATTGAGGATAGACCTTTGACTAGTTTCAATGATCTGATTGAAGAAAAAGTCTCTAGTTCAAAAATTACAGGGGTTAATCCAGCTTCGACCAGAGTGTCGTAACGGTTATTTATTATCTCTTGTTGGGCAGCGGCAATAATAACATCAAATTTAAATTCTTCGGTTAACGTCCTACTATCCGCATTACTCAGAACTTTTTCTTCATGTTTATTTACTTGATAATCGTACCGAACATCTTCTATATCAAAAGGTATTTCGTGCTGCACTTCAGGCAATAACCCATCTATAAGCTCCTCTTGATTCTTCGCTTGCAATGTTAATTTCCTGATAACGCCGTGATCCCCTGGAATCGAAGACACGACATGTTTTGAGTTAAAATTTTCTTTTTTGATAATTTTCTTTATAACGCTCGACACCTCATCCGGATTTTCCACTAACCCATCGACAATACACCCTTTCGACAATGGCATCACTCCTACCCCTACTAACTCGCACACATTTTCTAAAACGTTTAACTGGGCAATAGTTATTGATCTCGACCCAATATGAATCGCTAGAAGGGGTGTTTCTTTATTTAAAAACAAATTGTTGTACATTTTCTCTTTTAGTCCTGCGAGTCACTTAAATTCAAAGAATCAAAAACCCGATTCACACCAACTCTGAAAAAAAATGCTTTATTTTATAATTTTTTAAAATAAATCAATATTTTAACCAACTCCAATAGGTTAAATGGGTTAAATGGGTTAAATGGGTTAAATAGTTCTAGCACATTATTTAAAATAATACATACTTTAGGATAGGTTAAATGGGTTAAATAGTTCTAGCACATTATTTAAAATAATACATACTTCAGAGTAGTAATTTTTTATTAAAATAATTTGATAAAGTCTTTGAAAAAATTATTTATTAAAACATGTCCATTAAACAAATTTGAACTCTCATAAGAGTA
>JABGTQ010000187.1 GCA_018647025.1 Nitrospina sp.
TCCTCGATGAGGCTGCTGTTAAAGCAATTAAAGATGCTGCTCCATACCCCAAAATACCTGATAAATTAAATAGGCAATACGTTCTATTAAAACTCCCTATTTCATTTGTTATAAACTGAAACTATGAATAGAAATCAATTTCTAGCCAAGAATTTAAACGTTTTAACAATTTTATATTTATCTTTTTTTATTTTTATAGTCCCCGCAAATGGAGAAATGACACAAGTGGATTCCAATTTTGATGGGGAAATGGATCAGTGGAGACATATGTCCCCCAACGGCAAAATTATCAAAGTTGAATATGATACTGACTTTAACGGTACTATTGACCAGATCGAGTATTATGAAGGTAAAAAAATAATGACTAAAGCGGAGTTTGATTCAAATAAAGATGGTCAAATGGATCAGGTCCAGCATTATGGAAAATCTGGAAAATTAGAGAGAGTAGAAAAAGATTCCAAACATAAAGGATTTTTTGATTGGGTTGAATTTTTTAATGAAAAAGAAAAAATTGTTCGGATAGAAGTTGATAAAAATGGTGATAAAGGTGCTGATATGATTCAGCATTTTGACAGGAATCAAAAATTAACTCATATAGAACATGATACAGATCAAAATAGAAAAACAGACAGATGGGATTATTATTCTGATAAAAAACTAATAAGAGTTGAATTTGACACCAACTCTGATCTTAAACCGGATCAATGGCAATACTTTCAGGGCTTAAATAAAATTGAGAAAGTAGAAAGTGATACTAACTTTGATGGGAAAGCAGATCATTGGGAGTTTTTTGATTCCTCTGAAAAATTAATCAGAAAGGAATCTGATCGAAACTTTGATGGAAAGCCAGATTTAGTTGAAAATCAATAATCCAAAATTTTCACATGAATAGTATTCAATAAAGGAAAAGCAATGACAGGAGATACAAGTTTTTTTGAATTAATTGTCAAAGGGGGGTTTGTGATGTTCCCTATAGGCCTTTGCTCAGTAATAGGATTAGCCATAATAATTGAAAGGTTGTATTACTTTAGAAAATCTTCATCAGGCCTTGACGTTTTTTTTAACTCCATACAAGAACTTTTGCAACAAGGGCAAAAAGAAAAAGCTTTGGACTATTGCAAATCATTCCCTAGTCCCTTGTCCAAATTAATTCAGTCAGGCTTGTCTGAAGATAATTTACCTCGATGGAAGCTGGAAGAAAAACTTTCCTTAGCTGGTCAGGAAGAAATTAATACTTTTGGGAAAAATATTAGAGGGCTGGAAGTTATAGCCACCATTTCCCCTTTGATGGGCCTATTAGGTACTGTTATCGGGATGGTCCAAGCGTTTAGTAAAGTTGCAGAGTATCAAGGACAGGTAGATCCTGGTTTGCTTGCAGGTGGAATTTGGGTGGCGTTGCTTACTACTGCTGCGGGCTTAGCAGTAGCTATTCCTGCTGTGATAATGTTGCACTATTTTGAAAAGAAAATTGAAGTAATTACTTTCCAATTGACTAAATATGGGCAGTTGTTTGTTCATCTTTTAGATAAACAAGACTCTTAGAATAGCTAATCGGCATTTACTTAAAAAAAATTAGTAGTGGTTTTTCCTTTTATAATCAATTACTAAAATGTTCCAATTCGAGATAAGAAAAAAAAAACGCTTTAAAGCCGACATGGCTCCTCTGATTGATGTCGTTTTCTTACTTTTAATATTCTTTATGTTGACTTTTGCTCTTCCTGGGCAAGGTATGAACCTTGATCTTCCTAACAAAAGCTCTACGGTTGTTTCCGATCAGTCCCAGTTAATTGTTAGAATTGATAATTTTGGTATTATTACCGTAAACGATGAAGTTATTGCACTCGGTGTCTTAATTGATAAGTTAAGGGATGAATTTGACCAAAGAAGTGATAAAAGCGTTTCTATAGAAACTGCTAACAAGACCGCATATGATTTGTTTGTAAGTGTTATAGATAAGGCTCGGCAGGCCGGTGCTAATGAGTTTTCACTTATTATGTGATTACTAGTGGTGATTTTTAATAGTTTTTTCGTGGTAATGAGAGAGATAGATCTATTGTGATTAAGTTTCAAAAAACAGAGAGGGATACGTTTAGCCTCGATTTAGTCCCTATGATCAATATCGTATTTTTATTGCTTATATTTTTCATGCTCACATCTACAGCTATGAAATCAGCATTAGGTGTAGATTTACCTGAAGCTAGTTCTTCCACTGAAATCTCTGGAAAAAATTTGGTTATAAAAATTAATAAGGACGGTGTTCTAGAGTTAGGTGATCAGGTTATTAATTCTGAGTTATTGAGCGAACAACTTAAAGATAAATTTAGCTTGAATGAAAACGAGATCGTAGAAATCCATGCGGATAAAAATATTCAATTCGAGTTATTTAGCAATATAATTGCATTGGCTAGACAAGCTGGCGCTAAGGAGTTTATTTTTGCAACAGAGAACACCGATGGTCCCTGACCATTTATTCAATTGAATAGATATTTAATCTTCAGTTGAATAGTATTCTAATAAAGAAGTTGAATTAACCTATTGTCAATAGCATTACTTTAAACAGGATGGCTGCTAAAAGAGCAGTAAATGGAACTGTGGCCAGCCAGGACATTACAATTTCCTTGACGATTCCAAGGTTCAATGTCGGTAGACCACGAGCCAATCCCACTCCGATGACTGAACCGACCAGGGTATGAGTAGTAGAAACTGGTAATCCCATTTTTGAGCAGATCAGAACTACTGTAGCGGCGGCAAAAGTAGCACAAAAACCACGCGAAGGAGTGATCTCGGTAATTTTTTTTCCGATTGTTTCCATCACACGTCTCCCCCAAATCAAAAGTCCGAACACAATAAATCCACCCCCCAAAGCTAGAATCCAGGTTGGCATGGCTACTTTCATTTCCACGGTTCCACTATTTAGAATTGAAAAAACTGCAGCAAGTGGGCCTACAGCGTTTGCAACATCATTGGATCCATGGGCAAAAGCGATGTAAAAAGCGGTTGTGATCTGAAGATATTTGAAAATATTTTCTGTTGCTTCCAACTGTTTGTGAATTTCTTTTCTTGGAACATCCGATATTTTTTTCGAGAGAGGTTTGGCGATAAAAAAACCTATGGCACCAACAATAAAGGAATGTAATATTGCTTCGGGAAAAGAAAAGTTAAGATGCAGGTTTTTTAACCCCTTGTAGAACATTGCATTGGCAAGAATTACGCAAACCAGAAATACCATGTAGGGTAATATTCTCTTGGCATATAACAGAGGATTACGTCTTCTAAAAACCTGATTAGTTAGAAAACGGAAAAGAAGAAAGGCGACCAATCCTCCTATCAGGGGGGAGACGACCCAACTCATGACAACACTCCAGACCTTAATCCAATTAATGGCATCCATTCCTCCTGCCATAATACCGAATCCAACTACCGCTCCAACTATGGAATGGGTTGTTGAAACAGGCCAACCAAGATAACTGGCAATATTAAGCCATAAGGCAGCAGAAAGTAAAGCCGCTATCATTCCATATACAAGGATAATCGGGGTTTCTGAAAATATTGTAGGATCAAGCATTCCTTTCCGAATCGTGTCAGATACGTGACCGCCAACAAAAAATGCGCCGGCAAATTCAGCTATCGCCGCAATATAGATCGCTTGTTTGAAGGTGAGTGAACTTGAACCCACACTTGTACCCATTGCATTAGCAACATCGTTTGCGCCAATGTTACATGCCATATAGATGCAGGCAGATACAGCTAATACCATCAATAACGTATTTAAATCCAAAATAACCTCTAAGTTAATTTATACAAGGTTGAAATATTGAGTGAGTTAAATTAACGTGAAAGGAACACGCGAAGAGTTTTACCTATTTTTTCAGATTGATCAGCGACCCCGCCGAGTTTTTTAATCAACTCATTTAATAAAAATAAATCAGCAGCGCTAAGATCGTTTATAGAAAATAATTTTTGAGCTAATAAAAACTGCTTTTTATCTGCTTCGTATTCAGCCTTCCCTAGGTCAGAAGCCATTTTTTCTATTTTTTCAGCCTCAGATCCACCGAATGAAGCTTCTAGTAAATCTTCTAGCTCTCGAATCATGCTGCATGCGTTATTCGCTAAAGTAACAACAAAATCAACTAATTCCATTAGAGGTTGGCAAAGTTTATCAGGGACATTTACTTTTTTTATACGTACAAGAACTGCTAAATCTTCTACAGCGTCTGCAATATCATCCTGTGCCGACAAAAGATGCATGAAATCCCTTTTATCTACGGGAAGAAATATACTTTTAGGTAAGTGTTGCCGAATATCGTCTTTAATTTTATCTGCGTCATGCTCAAAATTTGAAATATTTTTCGCAATTTTTTCAACTTCTTCATAGTCATTCGACTTATAGGAATTGAATAAAGGGGTAATCAGATTCACACATTCATTGACGATGTCAATATGATTCACCAGCGGCTTAAATGGAGACTTAGCAAACATTGATAGTATGGTTCGCATATGCTTTTACCTTTCTGAAAA
>JABGTQ010000188.1 GCA_018647025.1 Nitrospina sp.
AATGAAAACCTGCCCTTAAAAAACACACTAAACCTTTCGGACATTACTTTTTAAAGAATCACTTTAATTTTCTTAGATCTTAGAGCTTTTGTTTTCCATCCTCTAAAAGTCACAAAATTCGTTAGTTCTGGAAGAAAGATTTCCATAATTGGGCCTATTCTAAATGTCTCCACAGTTTAAATTAATACTAATATTTACAATGACTTATAAATCTAATACAATAAAAAAGTCAGCAGGCTTAAGTTTATTTGTCCAGAACCCGTTCTATCCATAGATAGAAAATGTTTCAATGGTGAAGTCTTTCTACAATCAAGGTTTTAATTGGCAAACATTTACCTTTCTTAGCTAAAGCGGGCCAAATAATTGAATCAGCTGAAACAAAAGCAATCAGAGTGGATTGCAAAGCAAAGTATTTCTCTGAATTTTTTGTCAAAGGAGATACCCATCTCTTTGAATCAGAATGTAACTTTGGAAGGTAATCAAAAAACCCTTATTGTTATACCCTCTTTTAATGAAGAGGATAGTATTAGCCAAGTTCTTGAGGATGTAAAAAAGTATGCTCCGGGAATTTCGGTTCTTGTTGTCAATGATGGTTCCCGAGATCAAACTGCTAAAATTGCTGAAGAAAATGGAGCAAAGGTAATTTCACTTCCATACAACTCTGGCTATGGAGTTGCCTTGCAAACCGGGTATCTTTATGCACGCAAGCACAACTACTCCATTGTGGTTCAAATGGATGGAGACGGTCAACATGACCCAGTCTATATTCATGATTTATTAAATGCGGTTAACAACAACGAAGTAGATGTAATTATAGGTTCTCGTTTCCTAGGGGGAAATACCTATCGGACATCTATAGCCAAAAGAATTGGAATGTTTGTCTTTGGAAAGTTGGCCTCCTTGTTTTGCCAGGAAATAGTCTCGGATCCAACTTCTGGATTTCAAGCAGTCAAAGGCAAAGCTGTAGAGTTTATAGCCAGTGATTATTATCCACCTGATTATCCCGACGCAGACTTTTTGATCATGCTTACTCGTTGTGGGTTCAAAATCCGAGAAATTCCTGTAAAGATGCATCAAAGTAAAATTAACAAATCAATGCACGACGGGACTCAATCGGTTTATTATGTACTTAAAATGTTTTTGTCCATTTTTGTTACTCTTTTAAGAAAAAAACCTCGGATATAAAATTATGCCTCCACGAATTAGAATAATAGCGATTCTGATCTGTATTTTTCTTGTAGCTTACGTGTTTGAACTTGTCAGGAGGAGGCACTTGAATGAGGAATATTCTATGGGGTGGCTGGTAGCTGGATCCCTGATGTTGATTCTTTCTATTTCAGATGGACTACTAGTTTGGGTCACCAATTTGGTCGGAGCTACTCTATTTACCTCGACACTTTTTTTCTTTGGCCTAATTTTTTTAGGAACGATCTGCCTTCATTTTTCTATCCGCATCTCTTCACTGACCAATCAGGTAAGAACCTTGACTCAGCATATGGGAATTTTACATAGTGAAAAGCAATCTCTGGAAGAACAGATCGGTCTAAATTCTTTAGAGCAAAACACATCCAAGTTAAAAAAACTTTGATTGTACTCAGAACCATAGAAACTTTTTTACCCTACGTTTGTGGTCCTGTTAATCAAGCGTTTCAAATATCCCGACGCTTATACTCCCACAATATTAAGTCACCTGTTCTTACCTCATATTCTGACATTGACCCACAACTCCCTTCTTATCAAATAATCGACAATATTGAGGTAACCCGTATAAAGGAGTTGTTCCGTTTTATGCGTTACTCCGTAACCCCTGGAATGATTCCACATCTCAAGAACTTTGATATCCTACACTCACACAATTATCGGAATTTTCAAACCGACTGTGGTTTTTTTTTGCCCAATTAAAAAGAAAACCCAAAGTTTTAAATACCCACGGATCGCTTCTTGGGTATAAAAAATACCTTGCTAGTAACCAACATTCGCCTTACAAACTATACGACGCATTGACTTTTAAAACCTCCGCGAAAGTTGCGGATGCTGTGGTAGTCTCTTCAAAACTAGAATACGAAGACGCAATCGAGTTCGGGATAAAAAAAAACAAACTGTTTGTGATTCCTATGGGAATTGATGTTGATGAGTATGTTGATAGCCAGATTAATCACGAAGGCACGATAAATATTCTTTTTGTAGGAAGAATAGCCCGCGTCCGGCGGATTGAAATACTTCTTCAAGCTGTTGCAAGACTATCTATTCCTTGCCAACTCATACTGGTGGGCGGAGAAGAAAAAACATCCAGCCTGTCAAAATCTGGATATCTGGATGAATTAAAGAACTTATGCAAAGCATTAAATATTAATGACCAAGTTACCTTCGTTGGACCAGTTCCACAAGATGAACTATTCAACTGGTATAGTAAGGGAGATATTTTTGTATACCCTTCCCTTTATGAAAATTTTGGTCAACCAATCCTTGAAGCGGCCGCTGCTGGATTACCGATAATTTCAACCTCTGTTGGTGTTGCCCGGGAATTAATCACGGACAATGAAACTGGTTTTCTTTTCACTGGGGATGTTCAAGAATTAGC
>JABGTQ010000189.1 GCA_018647025.1 Nitrospina sp.
ACGAGCTGATTTTTTATATGGTTTATTATGGGCATTACTTACCACCTGCATTGCATATAGAATGCGACGATGAACCGGTTTTAATCCATCTCTAATATCAGGCAGCGCTCTCCCAATAATTACGCTCATTGCGTAATCTAGATAGGAGGTTCGCATCTCCTCATTAATGCTTATGGGGCTAACTTTTTCTGGCATACTTTCTTTTAATTAGGTTCTATTATCTCTGTTATATTTCTTGAGTAATGCCACACTAAACGTCCACATTTTGCGCTTCTAGCGCATTATCTTGGATGAATTTTCTTCTTGGTTCTACTGCCTCACCCATTAATTTGGTGAAAAGCTCATCAGATTCATATACATCCTCGGCCTGAACTTGTAAAAGAACCCGGTTTTCAGGATCCATAGTTGTTTCCCAAAGTTGCAAAGGATTCATTTCACCTAAACCCTTATAACGCTGTATGGATATTCCTTTTTTCGCGGCCTCTAAAATTTTTTCTAAAAGAACGTGTTTAGATTCAGCATTCATTATTTCTTTCCCAGCTGTTAGCTGGAAGGGGGGCTTATCGATTTTTCTTAGTGGTTCGTATACCTCCACAATTTTTTGCATAATGATAGAACCCATAAACTCTGAATTGAAAATAATTTTAAATTCCCGGCCTTGATCGACGCCTATAATATTTAGTTCATAAAGCCCATTCTCCGTATCAAAATTCACCTGCAAAGAAACATCTCTGACTGTTGAGCTTAGGTTAATTTTGTTTTGACCGTGTGTTGTTTTCGATATGATATTTTCTTGATTGGTTTTATCGAGATCCAATTTGAATTGCTGTAACTTGTTTTCCACATCCCACCTGACCTTACTCCCCTCTAGGAATTGGATAGGAAGGTTTAATGCTTTGCCGTTGTAGTCTATTATTTTCTTGTTCTCTTCGTTAATTATATCTTCAAACAAACGAACCGTAACCTCAATGAGTTTCTCGACAGAGTTAAAGCATTTGCTATCAACCTCGGTTCTTACCAGCCCATTTAAAATTCTTCTTGGGATGTTATTTTTTACCACCCTACCAAAATAATCTTCGTAACGAACCAAGTCTCCCACCAATGTAATAAGGTCTTTCCCAGAATATGTTTTTCCGCCGTTTCCGCTTGCCTTAATCTCCATGCCCTCCGTCCCTTCTTCAACCAAATATTCAAATAAGCTTTTTTCGTCTTTTAAATAATTCTCTTTTTTCCCTTTTTTTATTTTAAATAGAGGTGGTTGAGCAATGTATAGATTCCCTGCTTTCACAAGAGCTTCCATTTGCCTATAAAAGAAAGTTAATAACAACGTTCTAATATGAGCCCCATCTACATCGGCGTCCGTCATAATTATTACTTTGTGGTATCGAAGTTTTCCCAGTTCAAAGTCGGACTTAATCCCGGTGCCCAAGGCGGTAACGAGAGTTCTAATTTCGTCACTGGCAAGCATTTTATCGTCGCGAGCCTTTTCTACATTCAGAATTTTTCCCTTAATAGGTAAAATAGCCTGAAATTTTCTATCTCTTCCTTGTTTTGCTGAGCCGCCAGCAGAATCTCCTTCAACAATGTATACCTCGCAAAGAGAGGGGTCTTTTTCAGAGCAGTCGGCTAATTTTCCTGGGAGAGCACTTATTTCCAAAGCATTTTTTCGCCGTACTAAGTCTTTTGCTTTTTTTGCTGCTTCCCTAGCTATGGCAGCACCTATCGCTTTAGATACTATAGCCTTAGCTATAGTTGGCTGCTCCTCTAAGAATTTCCCAAGTTGCTCATTGACAATTTGCTCAACCATCCCTTTTACTTCGGTATTTCCCAACTTTCCTTTGGTCTGCCCTTCGAATTGTGGCTCGGGGATTTTAATGCTCAAAACAGCAATTAAACCTTCTCTTACATCTTCCCCTGTAAGACTAATATCATTGTTTTTTAGCATCTTATTTTGTACAGCATAGCTATTAATTGTTCTAGTTAATGCTGAGCGAAATCCACTTAAATGAGTACCCCCATCTCGAGTATTTACGTTATTTACAAAAGTAAAAATTTCCTCGTTATACCCATCGTTATACATTAGTGCTAATTCTAATAACCCTTCCTCTTTTTTCCGCTCGATATATATAGGTTCTTCATGCAAAACTTTTTTATTTTCATTGAGGTGTTTTAAAAAAGAAACAATACCTCCTTCATAATAAAATTTATTATCTTTTCCATTACGCTCATCATGAAAATGTATTTTTAAACCTTTGTTTAAAAAAGAAAGTTCTCTTAAACGATTAGAAAGTGCATCATAACCAAAACTTAGTTCAGTAAAAATGGTGTCATCAGGTAAAAACGTTATTTTCGTCCCGGAAGTTTCACTCTTTCCTGTTTTCTCGAGAGGATTTAATGGCTTACCTTTCTCATATTTTTGATAATAGGCCTGCCCGTCCCGCTTTATTTCCAAAGACAATTTATTAGACAATGCATTAACTACAGAAACACCTACCCCATGAAGTCCAGCGGATACCTTATATGTATCTTTATCAAACTTACCCCCGGCATGCAGTACTGTCATAACTACTTCTGCTGCTGATATCTTTTTATCTGGGTGAATATCTACTGGTATCCCTCTACCATTATCTGAGACAGTCACACTATTATTTATATGGATAATCACTTCTACTTCAGAACAATACCCAGCTATTGCTTCATCCACACTATTATCTACTAATTCAAAAACGAGATGATTAAGACCCGCAACACCTGTTCCTCCTATATACATCGCAGGCCGTTTCCTTACCGCCTCAAGTCCCTCTAAAATTTTTATGTTAGTTGAGTCGTATTTTTTTTGTGGTTCAGTCATATTTTTTAAGTAACCGTGTATTACTATTAATCTAACTAATAAGAGTAATTAATAAACCTAGTAGTAGTAGTAGAGCCTGTAAGTATGTGGAAAACCATGTAACACATTGAGTTTTTTAAGAAAAGTTCTCTGTAAAATGTGTTAGTTAAAACTGAAATTTTACTATTACGGAAGGGGCTTCTATCATGGTGATATTATACCTTAAGTTTTAGAGTTTATTCATTCTTTTTAACAATGTTTTTAATAGTTTTTCCACTCTCAATATCACTGACAATAATATTGATGACTTTTTTTAAGTCATTGTTTTTATTAATATTTTTTGATATTTTTTTGTTGGCAAAAATGACGGTCGTATGGTCTTTGCCTCCAAACTGCCGTCCGATTTCGGGAAGGGAAAGTTTGGTTTTTGTACGACATAAATACATAGCTATTTGACGGGGAACGGAAATATTTCTAGTACGCTTTTTAGATTTAATATCAGATACTTTAATCTCAAAATGGTGTGCTACCGCAGCCATAATTGTTGCTATATTAAAATTTTTATTTACATCACATATAAACTCAGCCAGAACTTCTTTGGTTAACTTTAAGTCGATTATTCGACGAGTAAATGATGCATATGCAATAACGCGTAAAAGAAGTCCTTCTAGCTCTCTAACATTCGTTTTTATATTACTAGCGATAAAAGTTGCAACATTTGCAGGGATTTGTTTGTCATGTGCCTCAGCCTTTTTATAGATAATTGCTATTTTTGTTTCTAGGTCTGGAGGTTCAATATCCGCAACTAAACCTGCTTCAAATCGTGATCGGAGCCTTTCTTCTACTCGGCTTAGATCTTTAGGATAGCTATCACTTGAAAGAATAACCTGTTTGTGCATTTGGTGAAGAGCGTTAAATGTGTAGAAAAACTCTTCTTGAGTTCTCTCTTTCCCAGCTAAAAACTGAATATCGTCTACAAATAGAACATCCAATGGGCGGTAACGACTTCTAAAATTACGCATATCGTCTTGTTTCAAAGATTCAATCAGGTCCACAGTGAAGCTTTCTGCGGACAAGTACCGCACTTTGGTTTGGGGGTTTGTTTTTAAAATTGCGTTACCCATGGCATGTAGAAGATGTGTTTTTCCTAAGCCAACTCCCCCATAAACAAATAAGGGATTGTAGGTGACCTTTGGATTATCGGCAACAGATCTAGCTGCTGCATGTGCAAATTGGTTACTAGAGCCGACAACAAAGTTTTCAAAATTATATTTAGGATTGATTGTTGAACACGCTGTAAAGGAAATAGAGTGTTCTTCTTTTTCGTTTTTAAGTTTGGGCGTTTCTTGCTTGGGATGATTGGATGAGTTATTCTCTAACCTAAAGTAGGTTTGGATTGATGATTGAGTAAACGAATTAAGGGAGGAATTTATAATATCTAGATAATTTTGCTCCAAACAATCTTTATAAAATGTGTTTGGTACGCTTAAGATAAGCTTTGTTTCTGTTATGGAATCAAAATTGATAGGCTGAAACCAAGTGTTATAGCTTTCTTCAGATATTTCATTTCTTATTTTGGTGCGACATTTTTCCCAGAGATTATCGTCTAACGTTGTCACTTAGTTGAAGTCCTGATTGGAGT
>JABGTQ010000190.1 GCA_018647025.1 Nitrospina sp.
TAAAGACCTCAATGACCTTTTTCAGGACGAAGAGACAAAGATTCTGTTAAAAAAAATGCAAAAAAATAAAAAAGACCTGCATACCATGACCGATCGCTTTCTGGACGAAGATTGGTCAAGTGCTGATTTAAGTGGGGATGGTCCCGCTGCCGATGAAGACTCTGCGGAATCTCATAAAGGAACTGAAAATCCATAAATTCCTCGTTTTATAATTCAGGACCTATAGCGATCGCTAAGAGAGACAGAGAAGAAGCAGGTTCTAGAAGACGCAGAAAAAAAGGACCAAAAAAACCTGCTGCCAAAGTTCCCAAAAAATAAGAAAAAATCGCCGGTTACCCACCTTTCAATAATTTTGGCGGTGATAGTTCTTATCTGGGCGATTCTTCCTAAAGAGGATGGCAAGGGTGAAAGTCGCAAAACGGTGCCTGCCGTTGAAGGGATACTGGATTAGGTCTATATGGGTTGTACAGTCTATTGGTATAAAAAAGGTTCGCAATATATCTGCACTCAAGAAATTGTCGACAAACTATATGATTCAAAAAGCATAGATATAAAAATAAACATACCCGGAGCAAGAGAAAAGATTTTTTGCAGTCGGTCAACATAATGACAATCCAATGGTTTTAAGCGTCAATTCCGATGGGGGGAGATTTACATAAAGGCTAAAGAATGTGAGACCAATATAAATTTGGTTTTCACTTTAAATGTAAACCAAGAAGAATTTAAAGCCTTCTATGTGCTAATCGAATTTGTTAATCAATCGACTCAATCAGATCGCCCCTGCCAAGTTTTACAGTTTTCTTCTACGCTTTTTTTATGAAATTAAAAATGAAAAAGAAATCGCAAAAAAAGAATTTGGTTCTCTCTGGAAGCAAACGGTTTTCCTGGGTTTATTCTTTATTTTTCTTCTCGGGCATTTCCAGTTTAATTTACCAAGTTGTCTGGACCAGGATGTTAACTCTGGTTTTTGGGCACACTATTTATTCTGTTTCTGTTGTTCTATCTGCTTTTATGGCAGGTTTAGGCCTGGGCAGTTATTTATGGGGAACCACAATCGATAAAGGCGGCAAGCCTTTGCTGATTTACGGGAAAATAGAGCTTCTGATAGGCCTATCCGCAGCATGTCTTTCTATTTTATTTTCAAATTTCTCTCCCATATATGCTTGGCTATACCAATCATTGCCCGATATATTTTTTCAGACAGGTTTGCTGAAAATAGTTTTAGCATTCTTCTTCGTATTGATCCCTACTATTTTGATGGGAGCTACTCTCCCAATAATGGCCAAATATTTTGTAACTGAAGACACGTCCACTGGAAAACAGGTAGGATATTTATACTCCATAAATACTTTTGGGGCAGCAGCTGGTTGTTTATTAGCCGGATATTTCCTTATAGAACATTTGGGAGTCTTACAAACAGCAGCAATCGCAGCATGTGTAAATATATTTATTGGAATTCTTTGTATATGGAGTTTTAAAAAGTACGAACCTGCAACTCCCATTGGATGGAACTTACCCAAACCCGCACCCCTTTCCCTTAAGATCGAGAAAGAAAATATTGTCTGGATTGTTACAAGTTTTTTATGCGGGTTTACAGCTCTGGCTTATGAGGTTGTTTGGACAAGAATTTTGGTTTTTGGCATAGGTAGTACGGTTTATTCTTTCAGCCTCATGCTGGCTAATTTTCTTTTTGGAATTACGGTGGGCGGATTATTAATTGTCCCCTTTTTCAAAAGAAATATTGATTTACGTCTGTTATTGACCTTATTTCAGATTGGAATTGGTTCTTATCTGATATTTAGCATTTATCAATCTAGCTGGCTTCTTTCTTCTTTTATTCGACCTCTCAAACTTGAAAGTCCCATTCTCGAATTTTGGATTGATATGCAAAATGCTTCTGCCCTAATGTTTATTCCTACAATTTTGTTTGGCATGAGTTTTCCTGTCTTAACCCACCTTGTGACTCGCGGATCAGAAAACGTAGGGAGCTCTTTGGGAACAATTTATGGGGTAAATACTTTAGGAGGGATTCTGGGTTCTCTTGTTGCAGGCTATCTTTTATTGCCCAACCTTGGCTCCCAAAAGACTCAGGTCCTTTTGGCCATGGTGAATTTTTCAGCAGGCATTCTTCTTTTCGCGTCCTCATCTTATATCTCCAGATTAACTAGAAATGGGATAGCTATTTTTGCGACTGGCTTGCTGGCATTCTTATTCATTTCCATGCCAGATAATTTATTAAAGAACATTTTTTTGCGCAATTCTCTAGGAAAGAAAGAACCTGAAAAATTGATTTATCTTGATGAAGGTCTAACGACTACCGTTGCGGTTTTCAATGATGATGATGCTACTCTTGGAATAAAACGCAAAAGTCTAATATTGAATGGGGTCAATATGTCAGCAAATCATATGCAATCTAGAAAGTATATGACTCTATTGTCTTACATTCCTCTATTGCTTAATGAAAACCCTAAAGATGTTTTGGTAATTTGTTTTGGAACAGGACTTACTTCGGGGGCGGCAGGAGTCTATCCCGGAATTCATTCGGTTGATGCTGTGGATATTTCACCAGGAGTGTTTCGATCTGGGGAAATTTTTAGCGATACAAATTATGATGCTACCAACAATCCAAAAGTTCATAAAATTGTTCAAGATGGGAGAAATCACCTATTAACAACTTCAAAAACCTATGATGTTATCACCGCAGAACCTCCTCCGCCAACCAATGCAGGGGCTGTAAATCTTTATACAAAAGAATATTATGAACTAACCAAAAAAGCTTTGAAGCCAGGGGGAATTGTCAGTCAGTGGATACCTTTGCATAGCCAGACAGAAACTCATATATACGAGCATTTCCGGACTTTTCTTGAAAGCTTTCCATATGTGATCAGCTGGTATCCAGCAAAACAGGAGTTAATATTAATAGGTTCAAATGATCCTATAAATATTGACTTTAAGAAGATTGATAACCGCTTGAAACACCCGGTGGTAAACGAAGTAATGCAAAAAATTAGATTCGAAAACCCATTTGCTCTCTTAGGAAGCATTTGGTTTTTGAAAGAGGAATTGGAAATTATGGCCTCAAACCAGAAGATGATAACTGACAATAACCCTTCGCTGGAATTCTTTCTTACTTCACCAGATCCTATATCCAAAGAAAGTGTTTATCAGTTTATTAAAAACCGTTCTTCCTTTGATAATGTATTTCCAAAAATAAAAAACCTGGCAAACGCTGACAAGGAAGTCTTTAAAAGTTTTTGGGATCAACGTGTGAATGCGGAATTTGCGGGAGATGTGTTTGAGCTCGGGATCAAATTTATAAACAGGGGAGATGCGAGACAGGCTATTGAAAAGTTAAAGGAAGCTGTAAAACTCGATCCTAACTTTAGCTTGGCGCATTATTTCCTTGGAAATACTTTTGCGAGTATAGGAGATTTTAAAAATGCGGAAACTAATTTCAGGAGTGCTATCCGATTGCAACCGGACTATGCCGTAGCCTATAACGATTTGGGAAACACTTTGGCTGCTCAGGCAAATCTGGAAGGCGCTATCGAGAAATACCAAATTGCTATTGAAAAAAAGCCTGATTATTTTGAAGCCTATAATAATCTTGGGATTTCGTGGAACGAAAAAGGTGAGTTTGAAAAAGCTATCCCCGTATTTAAAAAGGCTATCGAAATACAACCTCTAAACGCAAATGCGCA
>JABGTQ010000191.1 GCA_018647025.1 Nitrospina sp.
AATCCATAAACATAAAGTGCATGTGGCCAGAAATGGAAAAGAAGCTATTGCTCAAGCCGATTTAAAAAAACCAGATTTAATATTGATGGATATCCGAATACCAATAATGGATGGTTTTGAAGCAACGAAGATTTTGCGGACCAAGCAAATTTTTTCAAAAACACCTATTATTGCTTTAACTGCAAGTGCGGGAGAAGGTTCTCGCGAAGATTCTTTAAGTGCAGGATGCACAGATCATATTAGTAAGCCTATTCAATCTATCGAATTATTTGAAACCCTAAGTAGATATATCAAATGACGTCATCAAGGTTAAGTGTTCTGGCGATTAATTTCTTTCTCTAAGGTATAATTTTTGTTCTCCATATTAGAAAGACATAAGAATTCATCGATCTCACAGTTTGTTTTTATATGATAATAAATTAGTTTTAATCCCTGCCTTTGTTATCCTGCCTGATCCTTTTATTTTGGCAAAGCTACCCCACTCAATAAACAAGTTTAAAAAATAGCCTAGTCCATGAATTATTGCTTGAAAATCAACTTACAAAAAAATTCCTAAGAAAGTAAATACCAACTCCAATTGTTAGACATCAGTCAAGGACCAAATATCATATGTTTTTTCTTGACTTTTTCTTGACATATTGTTGACACACACTTAACAGACATTATTTGAAATTTGATTTAAGGTGATGAATGTCAAATTAATTTTTAATTAACGGTAAGGAGAAAAGCATGAAATTTATTAACGGATATAAAGTTCGAAAAAAATTGTTTTGTTTGATTATATTTTGCTCCTGGTTTGTTCCAGTAGTAGCATTTGCCGCATCTGCAGTAGATTCAGAGGATATGGTAATGGTGCCTGGAGGTCCATTTCTGATGGGAGTTGATAAAGAGGTAAATAAAGATACAGAAAAAATGTCGAAAAGAGCGCGACTTAAATATGCTGTATCACGGGAAGCCTTTCACGATGAAGGACCTGCACATAATGTGATTCTTGATGCCTATTATATCGACAAGTATGAAGTCTCCAATAAACATTATAGTAACTTCATGAAAGCAACGGATCACCCTGCTCCTGCCTATTGGGATGACCATCGTCGCAATAAACCTCAACAACCTGTCAGCGGTATAAATTGGAATGATGCAAATTCATTTTGCAGTTGGGCTAATAAACGTTTACCAACTGAAGCAGAATGGGAAAAAGCCGCACGAGGGCCAGAGGGTTATAAATATCCATGGGGAAATGATCTTGATGTTACCAAGGCAAACTTTGGTCGTAAAGACGAAGTTACAGCTAATGTAGATTCATACGAAGAGGGCAAAAGCCCTTATGGAGCTTACAACATGGCTGGCAACGTTTTTGAATGGGTTTCTGATTGGTATGATCCTAACTATTACAAAAAAACCAGACAAAACATTAATCCTACTGGTCCAAAAGATGGAGCTTGGTTAAGTGGTACTGGTACTTATGTAGATCGAATTGCAGTGGGTAAAAAACGTGTCATCCGAGGTGGATCGTGGTATGCACCCGCAGAAAGTGTATCCAATACTCACCGCTTCTGGAACGATCCAATGAATAATAGTTACGGAGTTGGATTAGGATTCCGCTGCGCTCGTTCAATTGAAGATGACTCCATCCTTGAAGCGAGAACTTTCTATATGAATGCTCTAATTAATATGGGTGCGGAAAAATATCAGTTAGCTATGAAGTCTATTGAAAAAGCATTGGGTAAAGATGCATCAAACCCAGAATACATAAAGCTAAAAGTAATGATTAAAAAACAAATACAGTAACAACTACCTCTAAGACATTAAGGGGGGGGAGAATGTTCCCCTCTCTTAAGTCTTATAAAGGCATTTTAATTAAAAAACTAAGGAAGTTATAAAATGAAACAAAAAGAATTTATAAATAAATCAAATTTGGCAATTTTTATTCTTCTTTGGGCAACTCTATTCCTAATGAATCCGGTTTCAGGAAGTGGGGAAGAATTTGAAAAAGAAAACTCCTTTGGCAAAACAAAAAAGGCTCGTTTAGCAGTTGAAGAAGCTTGGGATGTTTACCATGACGGAGCTTTAGGCGGAACTCTTCAATCCCCAAAGGTTCAAACTAAGTTAGAAATGGATCTACACAAATCTAGAGGGCTACTTGCGGAAGCTTATGACGCTGCAGATGGCGGAGACTTAACAAAGGCTAATGAAATAATACAGAAAATAATGAAAATTACTCATGGGGTAATAGCTGAAAGTAAGGTGCGAAAGAAATGAAGATAAATAGATATATTTTTATGATTTGTTCAACTATTTTCTTTTTAAGTACACAACAAAAACTTTATGGGGAAACTTTAAGAGATCCAGTAGAAATGAGAACAGTCCCAGCTGGAGAGTTTCTTATGGGTAGCAAACAAGAAGAGGGAAGA
>JABGTQ010000192.1 GCA_018647025.1 Nitrospina sp.
ATCATGCGCTAGTCGATCGTATTTCTCTGACATCACTGGATCACTTTCACGACTACGAATTCCAACAAACTCAATCAACATACAGAAAATTGGCACAGCCAAAACAAAGCTACCAAAGTACAAGTGCTGCTGGTTGGCTACCCAAAGCATTATTCGACTAGGGACAAAGTCATAATTATTGTAGTCGTTTTCCCCTAACTCAGGTGCTGGGGCTCCACTAACAGGTCCCTTCAAAGGATTTCCGTCGAAATCCTTATAGAACACGTCCTGACTCCATTCGATCTCAGGGACGCCTTCACCCTCAGCATCGTCTTCTGCAGCCATTACTTCTTTCGCAAATGCTTGCTCAGCAAAGGCCTGCTCAGCAAAAGCTTCCTTGGCGAAAGCATCTCCCGCTAACCCCGGCATCATATAAATTGCAAACGCAAAAAACAGAGCAACGGGCAGAAAGTTAAACGTTCTAGTTTTACCCAGCATAACCTTGTCCTCCTTTGTGGACTTGATAAACATAATTAGTTTCTAATTCATAATAAAAAATATTCTTAAGCATAAACATATTGTCGATTTATTGTAATAAAACAAACTTCAATTCTTAAAAATGACTTCCAAGTGTTTTTAAGAACCTTTTTTCGGTTTAAAGCTATTAGATAACTCACTTTTCAAAAAACAGCCCAACAAAAAAATGCATAACTCTATCTAATTTTTAAATTTTTTAACATGCGTACAATTTCATGTCAAGGCAAAAAAACCTTAAGTTAATGCAACATACAAGTACCTTTATCTACTCACCCTCCACTATTTTGTTTATTCTCAAATCCACGGCATTCGCATGCGCGTCCAGATGCTCCATTTCAGCAAGAATTCTTATAAAAGGCGCTTCTTTTTTAAGAGCTTCAGGGGAGTAAGACATAATACTGGTTCTTTTCAGAAAATCATAAACTCCAAGCGGTGACGAAAATCGAGCTGTTCCACTGGTAGGTAAAACATGATTAGGGCCAGCTAAATAATCACCAACTGCCTCTGGAGTGTAGTGGCCTAAAAATATAGCTCCCGCGTTCCTAATTTGCTCGGCACAGGCCCGAGGTTCTTTTACCGCGAGTTCTAAATGCTCCGGCGCTATATCGTTGGCTACCTTAATGGCCTCACTTAGCGACTCAACAACAAACAGGCAGCAATAGTCGTTAAGTGATTTTTTGATAATTGATTGTCGGTTCAAGCGAATAGTCTGTTTTTTCAACTCCTTAACCACATCCTGGGCTAATATTTCAGAGCAAGTCACTAAAATTGGCACGGCCTGCTCATCATGCTCAGCCTGAGACAATAAATCTGCTGCTATAAAATCCGCATGCGCGCTATCGTCAGCTACGATCACGATTTCGCTGGGCCCTGCAATCATATCGATGTCCACCATCCCAAATACCATTCTTTTAGCTAACGCAACAAAAATATTACCCGGCCCTACAATCTTGTCGACCTTTGGAATGGTATTGGTCCCGTAAGCCATCGCACCTATCGCCTGAGCTCCGCCAACTTTAAAGATAGAATCAACCCCCGCAATTTCAGCCGCAACAAGTACATCTGGGCTACATTGTCCTTTTGAGGCAGGACTGCACATCACCACCTTCTTCACACCTGCAACTTTTGCCGGAATTGCATTCATTAATACGGACGATGGGTAAGAAGCTTTGCCCCCAGGAACATAAATCCCTACGGTCTCAAGAGGCCTTATATTTTGCCCGAGCAACACACCGTTTTTTTCATACTCCCAAGACTCCTGTTTTTGATGCTCATGAAACTCGCGAATATTTTCTGCGGCTCGTTTTAATGCTTCCACCCCCTCATCACTCACATTATTATGAGCTTCAGCAACCTCGGTAGGTGTCACCCTTATTTCTTCCACAGATAGATCGTATTGATCAAAGCGGCTAGTGAAATCAAGTAATGCAGCATCGCCGCGCTCTTTAATTTGCTTAAGAATTTCACGGACTGTTGCATCATGAACCACAAGATCAACATCAGCTCGGTCAACAACTTTCCTCAGAGTGTTCCTAAAATCAGAATCAGAATATTTAATAATTTTCATCGAAAAATAATCACAACTTTCTAAAGTTAAAAATTAAAAAGATACAGTACTTAAAAAATCATGGGTCAAGACCCCTTCTTTTTTGCCCACGGAGGCCATAAGTTCCAAGTGGTCTTTAAGGAATATCAAATCATCCGGCCGATCTACATCGTACCAAACTGGAAGAAGCCCCAGCGTTAGGCCATTTGACTTTAACCTGCTGTGGGTTTCTTTCAATACATTACTACTACCCCACGTAATGCCATCAAACAGATTGATTAACTTCTCCCGCATACCGATCAAATAATACCCTCCATCAACACTTGGGCCCAGAACCACATCTTGCTTAAAATCAAAGGCTTGCTTGATATAAGCCGATGGCAAACTAGGGCTATCTGCTCCTATAATAACAACCTGCTCATAACCTTCAGAAAATCTCGCCGAAAAAGTGTTTTTCATTCTATCGCCGAGGTCTTTTCCCTCCTGAATAAACGTACGTAAAGGTAATGAGGGATTCAATCGCTCAAAATATCCCGAAGTGCTAGATGGATAAATACCGGCAAAGCAATCTACAGACTCTATAGAGCTGACCGTGCTAAGGCTGTCCGAAAGAAAACAAGTATACAGTTCGCAAATTGTTTGCAAGTCTAAAAATTGATTAAGTCGTGTTTTGACCTGCCCCATTACTGGATCGCGGGCGAAAACAATTAAAGCATTTTTATTTTTTCTTGGCATGGAAGTTACTATTTTTCTTGGTCGATGCGTCTACAGCAGAGAGGGATCGGAAGAACCTCCTTACCTTTTATAAATTGTTTGACTACCACTTTCAAAGCCAATAAAATCAAAATAGACAGCGTACAGCTCAAATTTTCAAGGAGATCAAACCATTCTTTCCGAGTTAGACATTTCTTTATTCTACTGGATCAACACGCATTTTCAATCTCGAATATTTCTGAAATTCATGCAGTTCATTTCTATTAAGCAGAATTTTATATGGCCAGGTATCGTTTCTATTGTAATTTTTCTCTGGCTTAAGAGGATGCGTGGTTTAGCATTAGTTTTAGCAACAGCTTTAGCGGTATCCATTTCAGACTTTTTAGGAGCAACATTAAAAGAACTAATCGCCCGAGATAGACCTTGCCACGTCCTTTCACATATAAAAGATATTGCCAATTGTTCGAACAGCTTTTCTTTTCCCTCTAACCATGCGGTAAACTCTTTCACATTTGCTACGATCGTCACTCTTGCTTATAAGAACCTAACATTTTTATTATATGTCTCGGCTTTGCTGATAGGTTATTCGAGGATTTATCTCGGGGTTCATTATCCAACGGATGTGTTAAGCGGAGCCTTACTTGGTATCTTAATCGGCTTCTTGGGATATAAATATTTTTATCTTAAAATATTAAATTTTTTTAAAAATAAGTTCCCCCTATCCAACTCATGAACCCGGTAAAACAAAAATTTCTAATTATCAAACTAAGTTCTATAGGCGACATTGTTCACGCATTGCCGTTTCTTCGGACTCTAAGAGCAAACTATCCCCACGCCCATATCGCATGGGTAATCGAGGAGAGTTTTCAAGACTTGATCAAGTGTAACCCAGATCTTGATGAGGTGATCCCAGTCCGCACCAAATATTGGCGCAAAAACTTAAATATAAAGTCTTGGAATGAAATCTGCCAAACAAAAAAATTACTAAAGGGACGCTATTTTGATTGGACTTTTGATTTACAAGGTCTCATTAAAACTGGTTTTATTGCTCGTATGACAGGAGCACCCAATAGAGCGGGATTCCACCGCGGTAATTGTCGAGAAAAAATAAACACTTGGTTTAATAATCACCACAGTAAATATCTTTCTGCTGATAGCCATATAGTAGACCGATGTCTGTCACAACTTTCCGTCTTAGGAGAGTTTCAACCGCAAGCCGAATTTTCACTACCGATAAGGGCGGAGGATGAGCGTATCTCTGAAGTTTTTATGACGAAAAATAGCAAGCTCACAGAAAAGCCCATAGCCGGAATCAACCCAGGAGCGGGGTTCCCAACTAAGCTGTGGAGTGTAGAACGTTATGCCCAGCTTGGCGATAAACTAACAGAAGAGTTGGGATTTTCCATCCTTCTAACTTGGGGACCTGGAGAAGAAGAACTGGTCCGCAATATAGCCAGCTCTATGAAACAAAAGTCTTGGACGGCACCAGCAACCACAATCGCTGAGTCTATCGGACTATACAAAAAACTCGCTTTATTTGTTGGTAGCGATTCAGGGCCGTTTCATATTTGTTGGGCGTTAGGTATCCCAACGGTTTCGGTGTGGGGCCCAACTGACCCAAATCGCAACGGAGCCTACTCAAAAAAACATAAATCAGTTTTTCAGAAGTTAAATTGTAGTTTCTGCTGGAAGCGCCGCTGTCCTTTAGGAACAACCGAGTGCATGGACAAAGTAACCGTACAAAATATGTTTGATGCGGCAAAAACATTAGTCTCTGAGGACGTTAAGGTGCTAACCTCCCCAAAACACTCAGTTCATTAAAATAGAGGTAATATTATGGCTTTTGACAAAGAACTTTTAGAAATCCTGGTCTGCCCTAAGTGTAAAGGCGATTTAGAGTTGACTCCTGAGGAAGATAGCCTTCACTGTAACGCATGCAAATTAAAGTATCTTATTCAGGATGACATTCCTATTATGCTCATTGATCAAGCTCAACCATTGCCTTAAACGGGCACCCCTACTCGGCGAAAGATCATGGCCCAACTGGCTCGCAAAGCAGCAAATATGGCAAAACATGCCCTGTGGAGTATTATTGGATCTTTTTTAGGTAAAAAAAAACCTTCCCCACTTCCTATAGACTTCCTCTCTTTATCCTCTGTGTTAGTTATAAGACACGATCGTCTAGGAGATGTTATTTTATCAACACCCGTTTATGAATGTATCAAAAAATCATTTCCGCATCTTCGAGTAAGCGTAGTAGTAAACTGCAGTAACCTGCCCATCCTGAGCGACAACCCGAATGTAGATGAAATAATCCCCTACGATCAAAAAAAACTTGGCACCTTAATCAAGCAACTTCGATCCAATGAGTTTGATATCGTATTCACATTAAATAAAAAATTTAGTGCAATTGCTTCACTGCTTGCGCTAGTCAGCAAAGCCAAACATAAAGTAAGCTATGCTCATGATGAAACAGCTTGGCTCTACGATATTCGTTTACCTATAGACAATCAAGCTCGACACGAAAGTTTAAATAACCTTGAACTGATAAATTACACAGGGTTAACAAAAACCTCAAAATCTCCGCGTGTGTATTTCGATAATGATGAAGAAAAAAAAATAACTACCCTGCTGAAAACACTTCGCACAAACCCAGAACGTCCTCTCGTTCTGATAAAACCTGGAACACGTATTGCAAAATGGGGATGGAAAACAAAGAACTTTCGAATTGTAGCTGACAAACTATCTAGTTCAAAAAAAGCAGAAGTTTTATTGATATGTGGCCCAGGTGAAGAACCTCTAATAAACCGCATTAACGACCGAGCAAATCCAAAAATCAATCAATTGCCAATTCTTTCAATCAAAGAACTGGCGCTAGTTATAAAAAAAAGCGACCTACTCTTTTGCAATCATACAGGCATAATGCATTTTGCTTCGGCATTTCAAACACCTGTAGTGGTAATCTTCAAACATGGAGAATCCAAACGATGGGGGCCGATCAACACCCCAAATGTCTTACTAGAAGAAAAAGGCTCGGACCGCCTCTCGCCTGAAATAGTCCTAGATAAAATCAATAAATTACTGACTAACATCTCTGATCATAAAACGATATAATGTCTTTCAATTAATTATTTAAATCTATATTAAATAATCATTTAATACGATTCTGAATAGTTCATAATAAGATTTGTAGCACTAATTTTTATGTGACATTCAGAATATAGAAATTTTTTTTGATGTTTAGTAAATAAAGGAACAAGAATGAACAAACCTACTAAGCAAGCATTAAACGAAGCACCAATAGGGGAAAAAGGTCTGGTTTTCAACGAGCCGCTCCTTTTTGAAATGGGGTCACCTGGTCGCATAGCCTATTCCCTTCCTAAACATGATGTTCCTGAAGTAGAGCTTGAGGTGATTCTTCCGGTTACAGAAATCCGTGACGCAATAGAACATTTTCCCGAGCTGACAGAGCTTGACGTAGTAAGACATTTCACAAGACTTTCACAATGGAACTTTAGCGTCGACACTAATTTTTATCCACTTGGTTCGTGTACGATGAAATACAATCCAAAAGTTAACAATGAGACCGCCTCTCTTTCTGGATTTGCACAACATCATCCATATACACCTGAAACCCTTTCTCAAGGCAGTCTTCAACTTATGTTTGAGCTGCAAGAATACCTCAAGGAAATTAGTGGCATGCAATATGTTAGTTTACAACCGGCCGCTGGGGCTCATGGAGAATTAGCAGGCATGCTCATGATTCATGCATATCATTCTGCTCAGGGAAGACAGCGGAAAAAAGTTATCTTACCCGACTCTGCCCATGGAACTAATCCTGCCACTGCAACCTTATGCGGATATAGTGTAGTCCAAATACAGTCAGATGAACGAGGTCTCATCGATCCAAAAAAATTAGAATCAATAATGGATGAAGAAACAGCAGCCGTAATGCTTACTAACCCAAATACTCTAGGGATGTTCGAAACAGATATATTAAAAATTAGCGATATTGTTCACGAAAAGGGTGGTTTGATTTATTGCGATGGGGCTAATCTGAATGCAGTAATGGGGAAAACAAAAATAAAAGACATGGGAATAGATGTTTTACACTTCAATCTACACAAGACATTTTCCACTCCTCACGGAGGTGGTGGCCCTGGGGCTGGTCCTGTAGGGATAGTTAGCAAGTTAGAACCCTTTCTTCCGAAACCAACCATCGAACATAAAGACGGTAAATACACATTAAACCACGACCGCCCTAATAGCATTGGAAAAATGAAAGCCTTTTACGGGAACTTTGGTATCCTTGTTCGAGCTTATACTTATATTAGATCCCTCGGACCTGAAGGAATTAAAAAGGCAGCAGAAATGGCAGTTCTCAATGCCAACTACATCAAAGCATCACTTAGCGCACACTACCATCTACCCTATAAGGGGCCAAGTTTGCATGAGTGCGTTTTCAACGATAAGCATCAACTAAAAAATAAAGTGAGCACCATGGACATCGCAAAAATGCTCATCGACTATGGATTCCATCCTCCCACGGTTTACTTTCCATTGATCGTAAAAGGTGCATTAATGATCGAACCCACCGAAACAGAATCAAAAGAAACACTCGACGCATTCATTATGGCAATGAAAGAAATAGCTGCGCTAGCGGAAACCAAACCAGAAGTTTTTTACGACTCTCCCCAAATGCCTGTTGTATCAAGACCAGACGAAATTAGCGCTGCCCGAAATCCAAAACTTAAATGGACTCCCACAAATTCAGAGCTCACGTAAACTCTATTTCCCTAACGCCACTCAAATATTTTTTAAATAGATGCACTATTTAGCATTAATTTTATTAAGTAGCCCCTCAATGTAACAATGCAATTATAATCTGTAGAAATATTCCGCTTCATTTTTCTAATCTTTAAAAATCCCAGAAAAAACTACAAAAAAAGGGTTTGGATAAAAAGGAGCGTAAGTGTTGTCACTAGAGCTGCTCCAATAAGATTTAATGCAAATCCGGCACGTGACATCGCAGGAATAGTTACCCAACCACTCCCAAACACGATGGCATTCGGAGGCGTCGCAACAGGCAGCATAAATGCGAACGATGCTGAAAGTGTGGCAGGTAACATGAACATCAATGGATGAAAGCCAGCAACTATTGCCGCCGCCCCCATTACGGGTAAAATAATTGTAGATGTTGCTGTATTCGAAGTAAGCTCGGTTAAAAATGTAATAATCAAACACACGCATAAAACTACTACCCATAAAGGGAATGAGGATAGCACAGTCAACTGATCCCCAATCCAACCTGTTAGCCCGGTTTTGGTAAACCCTGAAGCGAGGGCAAAGCCACCACCAAACAATAATAGTATTCCCCAGGGCATTCGTGTCTCTACTGTCTTCCAGTCAAGAAGAAAATCTCCACGCTTATCCTTACCTATCTCTTCGCGGGAAAAATGAACTGGGAAAACCATCAACAAAATCCCCATCACCATAGCTACGGTTGAGTCGTTAAACATTTCTGGGTTAGAAAATAAACTCGACCATCCAGGCACTGTGATTGATCCCAACTCAAGAGGTTTGCGAAAAATCCACATCAAAGCTGTCGCACTAAAAAAGCAGGCAACCATTTTTTCAGGCCGAGTAATTTTACCCAATGAGGTTAGCTCGTGTTTAATAATATCTCCGCTACTCTCAGCAAATTCAATCTGATTTAAAGGAATTGGAGACACAAACTTGCAAAGATAAATCCATACAATAGGAATAAAAATAATTACTACGGGAATCGCCATAATCATCCATTCCACAAAGCTAATTTCTGGGTTTTCCGGATAAAGATTTTTATAAAACCCCGCAAAGACAATGTTGGGTGCTGTGCCAATTAGAGTGCCAACCCCCCCTATACTGGCTGAATAAGCCAAACCTAGCATTAGAACAAGCCCCATACTTTCTATCACTTGTCGCTCAGAAAATTCATCCTGCCTCCCATTTAAAGTAGACTGACGAGCAACTTGCGCCACAACCGCCATCCCTACAGGAAGAAGCATCATTGTCGTAGCTGTATTTGAAATCCACATAGACAAAAACGCTGAAGCTATCATAAAACCAAGAATGATCTGCTTTATTCCCGTTCCTGTTAATACAATAATCCATAATGCTAGGCGCTTATGAAAATTCCACTTCTCCATAGCTAATGCAATCATAAACCCGCCTAAAAAAAGGAATACAAAATGATTAGCGTAATTTGGAGCAACCTGCTTGCTCGACATGATGCCTAATATTGGAAAAAGAATAAGAGGAAGGAGTGCCGTGATAGCTATAGCAGTCCCTTCACCAATCCACCAGCAAGCCATCAAAACTATAACTGCTAAGAGGCGTTTCCCAGAAAAAGTCATCCCTTCTGGAAGTGGTATGAGTAAAATGATTAAAAATAAAACCACCCCACCAACTAGCACAAAAATTTTTTTCTTGAATAAAAATTGCAAATTAGACAACACGTCCTCCGGAAGGGAAGAGGGTATTCGTGAAAATTTAAACGTGGAATCAAAAGCTAGGCTAGGATTTTATCTAACCTCGTAGTAGAGATGATGTGTTTATCCATCCCCAGTTCCTGAGGCGAATAACCTAAGGCCAAAGCGACTAGTTGGGGCAAATGCAAGACCGGAATCGAACAACCCTTTTTATTCATTTTATCTATTTCAGGTTGATAGGCATCTAAACTTAGGTGACACAAGGGACACCCCGTTACCACACAATCAGCTCCGCTATCAATCGCATCGATAAGAGCATTACCTGCCATATCATGTGAGGCATCCTTGTTCATCATAATAATAGGAAATCCACAACATTTAGTACGGCTCTCATAGTAGACAGGCGTAGCTCCCAGGATTTTAAAAATCTCCTCCATTCCAGTCGGGTTATCAGGATCCTCATACAAAGACAACTCTGATGGACGCAAAACATAACACCCGTAAAATGCCGCAGTCTTGAGGCCTGTTAACGGGCGCTTCACTTTATCCCTTAAAAGCGTCAATCCTTCTTCGGTACCGAGTACATTTGCAAAATGTTGAATTTTTACTTTGCCACCTGCATATTGATGACCACCTTCCTCGAGAACAGTATTAACTTTTTCCTTATAAGCAGGATCGGAGTCAACATGGCATTCTGTTTTTTTTAGAATTCCTTGGCAGGTAGAACAAATAGTAACAAGATCCAGTCCCTGCTCTTCGGCTATTGAAATAGTACGAGCATTTAATGCATCTGCCAAAAGTGGGTTTTTTTCAGAAACCACTCCGGCACCACAGCAAGAAGCACTTTTCATTTCGACGAACTCTATTCCAAGTCCTTCAGCAGATTTCATCGTTGAAAGCATTAATTCTCGTGTAGCACCTTTAGCCACACATCCTGTAAACAAAGCAAATTTCATCACTCATTTAGCTCCCTATAAATCCTTTTAACATCATCGACATCATCAATAGACTTATGCAATATTGGAGGATTTTTCCCCTTGAAAAGCATACGTAATCCAACGGGCAACAAATCAAACAGTCCCTTCGCATTAAAAAAACCGACTGACTCTACGGGTATAATGTTTTCGTTAAGACTACCACTAGATTTAACCGACTTTGTAAATGACAGAGCATGACGTGCCCCATTATTATTAGTAACACCCTGTTCTAAAGCGACAGTCATGATTTCCTTTATACGGTCAAAAGGTTCCGCCGGCTTGGGACAACGTTCAACGCATTCTCCACAGTGAGTGCAGTCCCAGATTCCACCAGGTTTACTCAATTCTTTTACACGTGCCAAAGTATTACCGTCACGAGAGTCCTGAACAAATCGCTGTGCCTTTGCAAGCGCCGCTGGGCCTAGAAAATTATCATCCACTTCAAGAACATTGCAGTCAGAGTAGCATGCACCACACATTATGCATGTACTGGCATCATCAATAAGTTTGAATTGTTCAGGTGATTGTTTTGTTTCCTTTTCTGGAGATTTTTTACTAGGCTGGAGATAAGGATTAACTTTATCAACTTTATCCCAGAAAGGCTTAAAGTCAACTGCAAGGTCTTTGATCGGTTTCATATTGCCTAACGGTTCAAGAGTAATCGTGTCATTATCCTTGACCAATTGACTAGCTTGCTTCTGACAAGCAAGTATGGCATGCCCATTAGCCTTTACAGCGCAGGACCCACATATTGCGCTTCGGCAAGACATCCGATAAGTCAGGCTACCATCTAGAGTCCATTTGATTTGGTTCAAACAATCCAACAACGTAAGGTCGTCTGTTTCACCCAATTGAAATTCCTCAAAATAGGGCTCCGCCTGTTTCTCCGGATTATATCGTTTTATCTTAAAAGTAATCATTAATAAGTTCGTTCCGCAGGCTGATGTTTTGTGATTATTACTGGTTTATATTTAACTTCGACACCACTATCAGTACTATAAATCAAACTGTGCTTTAAGAAATTTTCATCATCTCGTTTGGGATAGTCAGTGCGAGAATGTCCACCGCGACTTTCCCTCCGATTGATTGCACCAACAGCTATTATCTCTGCCATACCAAGCATATTACCAAGTTCTAAAACTTCATATATTTCGGTATTAAACAGTTTACCCTTGTCAGTGATTTTTCCTCTTTTATATCTTTCTTTTAGTTTTTTAATAGTTTCTATACAAATTTTCAACCGACTTTCATCTCGGAAAACACCACAATTCTCTGTCATAACTTTTTTCATTTCATTACGAATA
>JABGTQ010000193.1 GCA_018647025.1 Nitrospina sp.
ACACCCGCTTCAAAGTTAAAATTATTTATCAAGTCAGTTTTAAAATTATAGGATACATCAGTATTTATAATAATTGATTCGATAGGTCGGCTATCAAAATCAAAAAAAAGGTCAGAGAAGGGGAGTCGGTCTTCTCCGATTTGTTTTTCTCTGGTAGCTTCACGAATATTATAAGTTTGGGAAATGTTGAATCGTAAAATTTGCTTTGTTTCAAATTGACTAGCGCCTGTTTTAATTTTTCTTAAAAGTCGTTGACCAAATTCGTAAGTAATACTATTAGCAGGATTACCAATGGTATCTATACTGTCGAAAGTTCTGATTTTTGATCGATCTTTTCGGTCCATGTCTGGTACATAGTTAAATGTAAACCTTGGTTCCAAAAGGTGTTTTATTTTTTCGGGTGAATTTTTTAGATGATATATTTTGTTAATTTTTGGACCTTGAATGATAGAACGAAAATCGAAAGATTCACGGCTGAATCCTGAAGTTTTTTTATATTCAGAGTCAGTTGTCGTGAGACCTCTTCCATAAATTGTTTCTCTTACTCCAATAATTGAGGTCATTGATAGCCAAGATGCTAAACTCAACGGGACTGTTAATTGAGGGTGAAAATCTAAACGAGAGGTTTTAAACATTAGGTCTTCATCTTTTTGCGCTTTAAGATCAGTTACAAACCACGCTGTACTGGCATTCAGATTGAAATAAAATGGGGTGTCTCCAATTTGTGTTTGTTGTACTTTGTAAGTGATTTTAGGGAGTTCACCGAAAGTGTTATCTTGTGTGAAGTCGGTGGATTTTCTATACCTCGTCAGAATATCAATAGAGCTATTTTCCCATCTTTTATTAATTGAGGCATACGATTCGGTATTGCGGCGAGTTCGTTCTTCGACATTATTATTCACTACTTGATTCAGACTTTGTTGACTTTCAACGTCAAGGGACCCTTTGAATTTGAAATTATTAGGTAGTTGCTGAGTATGTCTGGCTCCTCCCTTCCAGAGGGTCTTTCCCGTTAGGTTGTCTTTGTAAAGCTTTCCATTAATCATACCTTGCGTATTGTTTGATCGGACATAACGATAATCTAAACTATGCTGCCATCCTCCTAGTACGCGTTTTGTACCAATGGTTGCATCAGACCATCGGTTAATGGCCCAAAAATATCGTTGATCAAACAAAATTCCATCAATCTTACTCCACCCTAAAGTTGGAAACAAAAAACCACTTTTTCTTTTCGTGTCCATGGGGATATATCCAATTGGTAGGTAAAGAATAGGAAAATCTTTTATTTTTAAGACGGCTTTGGTAAACAAAGCCCGGTTGCCTGCTTTTATATCTATAGATTTAGCCTCAATTTTCCAAGCAGGGAGTGCTCCTTTGCATGTTGTTAGAGTGGCATCTTCTAAGACTAAGTGGTTGTCAGATAAAGTTTTTATTTCTTTGGCAGTTAAGCGAACTTGGTTGGCTAAAATAGTTTTACTTTCGTATAGTTTTCCTTGTTTTGACTTTAAATCAAAGAGTGTTTCCTTCGCCTTCATCCGAGTTCCATCCCCTCCTTCAATAATAATATGCCCTCGTGCCTTACCAATGCCTGTTTTGTTGTTGATCAATACTTTGTCCGCCCACAGAGTTTTATTATTATGTTGTACTTTGACACGACCCCAGGCAAGAACGCTGCCCTTTTTATTTGCTTGAATAATATGGTCTGCGGAAATATGAATAGGGTTATTATCTTGGGATGTAGAAGATCTAGAATTGGGCTGAGATATTTCTTGTGCGCAAACCTCACCCGTTAAGGTGAAGACCAGTGAAAGGAGAAGAATTAATTTTATTATCAGGTTCATTTATTAAGTACTGCTTCGCCTCTCCTACTGTAAATATTGAGCCAGTAATACAAACTATTCCGTTAGGGAGAGCGTTTTTCTTTGCCTTTATAATAGCCTTTGGTATATTTTCTATTACCTCACATGAGACGTTATAATTTTTTAAAATCTCTTTGAGTCGAGCTGGGTTTTCACTTCTCTCTTTGTTTGGGCGGACTAAAATAAAATGATCTGCAAAATTAGTGAGTTCTTTGAGAATTTCATCAGACTGCTTGTCTTTCATGATCCCGCAAATGACAATAAGTTTTGTATACGAGAAAAGTTTTTGCACAGACTTTGCCATTTCTTTGACAGCGGCTGGGTTATGCGCAATATCAAGAAGTACAGTAGGGTGAGATGAAATAACCTCCATTCGCCCCGCCCAAGAAGTACTCTTTAATCCTTTTCTTATGGATTTTTCGCTAATTACCTTTCCAGTTTTGAGAGCATGATGTAAGCATGCCGACAAGGCTAAAGCTGCGTTACTTGCCTGAAAGTCTCCTAAAAGTGATAGCTCAAG
>JABGTQ010000194.1 GCA_018647025.1 Nitrospina sp.
AGAATTAGTTTAAGTTATTAATTCAACAGTTAAAGTGAAACGTTGGATTTAGATTATTTTTTAATTTTATGTTAGCTCGTTTTATAATTTGGTGGATTCATTCGAGGGGTACACCTATCTAATCTAATATTTTTGATTCTTCATTAAAACTAAAAGGTATTCTTGAAATATATTTTACCGTTCTGGAAGATCGATCAACAACCTGCTAATTTTAGAGATTAATCGCTCTGATATTACTTGCTAGTAAAAGGATATAGTATCTAATTTCTTACTAGATTAAGATGTGCATTGTGTTGAATATATTTTTAGTAGTTTTTTTGCAATTAGTTTTAAAATTTAGTAGCATTTTTAATTTTTTTTACGTAAAGCTATAAGCCTTTTTTTTGCTTCAAGTGAGAACGGACTTCTAGGATAGTCACTTAAAAAATTTTTATAAAGTAAAAAGGCCTTTTTCAAACTTTGTTCATGATAATGCGATTCTGCTAAAAGAAACGCAGCCTCATCAAAAAATTTTTGTTTTGGATGGTCAGTCATAAGACTTTTAAATCTGGAAATAGCTGAAAGATAAGCCCCTGTGCGGAAGTAGAATTTCCCGACCTCAAGAACATGTTTTGCTAATTGGAAGTCACACACATCTTTTTTTTGTTTAGCTTGCTCTACGTATTGACTTTTTGGAAACTGGTCAATTAAATCTTGGAATCCTTTGCGGGCCTCTTTTGTAGAAGTCTGATCCCTTTTGGCAAGGTCAACCCTTTTAAAGTCTGACATGGCTTTAAAAAAATAAGCGCGATCAATATTTTTATGTCTAGGGTATAATTGGATAAATTTTTGGAATTTAACCTTTGCTTCTTCATATTCTTCATAAGAATAATAGGACCTAGCTAGAAGTAATAGCGCATGAGTTCGTGCTTTACTGTCCGGAAAATCTTCAATGAGTTGTGACAAGAGTTCTCTTCCTCGAAGGGTTTGGTCTAATTGAAGCGCTTTAATTCCCTCTTTAAGTAATTCTTTAGGAGAATCGGGTAATATTTCTTTTTCAAGAAATGAGCAAGAAAAAATTGTTGAAAGACTGGTAATAATTATTATGGTGATAAGTGGACGAAAGCGCATTGTAAAAAACTTATAATAGATTGTGAAAGTTTATATAATAATCAGAACAATTAAGTATTTCACAATATACACCAAAGTCTTTTGAAGTGGATGTTTTTTGTCTCAGCCTTGCTATGAATATTTTAACCATGCTATAAACACTGATTAGTTGCAAGATGAGGTCATTGAAAATGCAGGCCATTAAAACTTAAGAAATTTCATAAGTTATGAATTTAACTTCAAAAGTAAAATTTAAAATCTTACTAGTAATTTTAGTGGTTGGTTTTTCTTCTGATTTATTTGCCGCAGAAGTAGTCAACCCTAGTCCGAGCTTAGGGATTCTTTCTTTTGTTGAAAAAGGAGGGGGAATGATGTACCCAATCATTTTCTGCTCTATTCTTGTGGTTGGAATTGGGCTAGAACGAGCTTACAATTTACGACGAAAGAATATTATTGATGCTACTTTTCTTGATAGATTCCGGTCTCATTGGAACTGGGATGATATCCAGTTGGGATTACAGTTATGCGCTGCCCATGACACTTCGTTATCTCGTATTCTCAAAACTGGATTATTGAGGTTTGGAGGGAAGGTTGATGAAATCGAGCGGGCTATTGAGGGCGCAGGTCAGCATGAGGCCTCTTTACTTAACTCCAATTTGCGCACGTTAGGTGCTATCGCAAATATCACCCCTATGATGGGATTATTGGGTACTGTGTTTGGAATGATTAAGGCTTTTAATGTCATTTCACAAAGTGGAACAGGGAACCCAGGTTTGGTTGCCAGTGGTATTTCAGAGGCTTTGATTACAACAGCAGCAGGAATGGTAGTGGGTATTCCAGCCTTGGTTCTATATCATTATTTTCGAGCAAAAATTGATCGTTATGTTTTTGAAATGGAAGAAATTTCATTTCAGCTTATAGAGGAACTTTCATTCTTGGCCATGCGTGAGAAAAAAGAGAAGGAAAAGCAAGGTAAGTCATAAGAAGATAAAGAGAGAAGAATAGAACAAT
>JABGTQ010000195.1 GCA_018647025.1 Nitrospina sp.
CAAGAGGAATACTATAAAAAAGCTCTTGAAGCCAGTGAAGAGCTTAAGGATGAAGCAGGGCTGCAGGTCGATCACAGGAACCTTGGGGAACTTTGTTTGGGTAGAGGGTACAAGGACAGATCAGAGAATCACTTTAAAGCCTCGCTGGAAATCTCTCTAAGAACAGCTAATAAAAAAGAAATTGCTACAGACTACCGCCATATGGGTAACTTGAGTTTTAATAATGGCAATCGAACCGAAGCTGAAAAATATTATCGTGATGCCCTTAACTTAACCTTGGAAGTAGGCGATAAAAATGGTACCGCGCAGGACTATACGTATATCGGTAATTTAAAATTCAAGGATGGTAATGTTGATGAGGCAGAGGAGAGCTTTGATAAAGCGATAGATTTCTTTAAGGAGTCTAATAATAAGGCGGGTCTTCTCCAGTTGCTCATGACAGTAGCGCGTATGGAATTGCTTCTTAGCAGGAAAGAACAAAGTGAGAAATACTTGGATCAGGCAAAAATAATTTGTAAAGAACTTGGAGATCCTGAAGACTTAGTTAAAAATATTAAAGAAATCGAAAAAGTAAAAGATACCGTTGATCAGAATAGATAGAGCTGACAATTTTTTTAAAAATCATATTAAGCAGTAAAAAGACTATAAAAATAGGTGGATTAAAAAAAAATAATATACTTGTAATGTTTTTAGAATTGATTAAGTACACTTAGTTAGTATTGGAGAATGTTTGTGGCTAAAATGACTGGGATATGTTTAAAGCTTTTAAAATCATTAGCTTGAGTTAGTTCTTGAGTAGCGCATTGAGTTGCTATAATAATTGACAAAGCCTATAGTGAGATAAACTTAATACTTTTAAGGATTTCCTCTAGTTTTGTCACAAGAGAAAAGGGCCCTATTTCCTTGACAACGAGATTGAAATTAAATATAAATCCGTTATATCCTAGGGCTGAATGGAGGGACTTTGTATGATCTGTTTTATTTTTTCTAGCAGATTTTTTGCAGAAGGATTGAAAGGTGGTCTATGAAAGTAATTTATAGTCCTCAACTTATGGAAGAGGCAGCGTTCCGACACCTTAGTCATTTAGAAAGGTCTGGGTATCGGTCGGACTATGACGAGTATCATTCTTTAGCTGATCCTATATATGAACTACCTGAGGACGATAGAGAAGTTGCTTTTGAAAAGGTTAATAGGATATTTTTTATAGAGCGACTTAAACTGGGCGATCATGTTTTAAGAGCGCTTGAAGCGGTAGGGCTAATTCCGAAGAGGAAGCGTACAACAAAGAGAGCCCAGCTAGCAGCAATTGCTTTAGAAACGGACGAAGCATCTGGTGAGCCAGAAGAGTCAAGTGCGTCCATGCATCTTCCCCCAGTAAATGATGACTCACAAGAAACTACCTCTGACGTAGATTTTGTTCCCCCTGTTGATACCGACCTCCAAATAGAAGATAACCCGCAAAAAGATAATCCAGACAGCGAGGAAACAGATGGTGTTGTTTCTTACGACATGGTTCGCGATTTCGAGGAGCGGATAAACGAGGTACATGTCAAACGTGCGATCAACAAAGTTGATGAAGGATCAAACGTCTTGAACCGGATTTCAGGTAAGCCCATGATAGAGATGAGAGTACTTGCCAGTCGCTTTTGTAATCCAGAGGAAGCTCAAGAGTTAGATGCTTTTCTTATTCAGGAGTTTATGCATGCGAAAGATATGGTGGATCCGGAGTTTGACTACGAAGATGCTTTTATTCCAGGCAATCCTTCTGTTAAAAATCTAATCACAGCGCGATTTCGCCTGTTGTGGAATTTGTACGTAGATGCGCGGTTGGCTCGAGCTGGAATTATTTCCACCATGCCAAGAGAGGCTCGATATAGAGAATTTGATAATTTTTACAGAAAAATACCAGAGAAACAGAGACGAGGTATTTTTGAGGGGATTTGGGTAACTGAGAAATTTACACACGAAGAGTTATTGTCTATGGCCACTGACCTCGAGTCGTTGATGAGTAAATATGTAGAGGATGCTGATATCTCAGAGGAGGAAAGAGACTTTATTCATTTGCAGGGATCTCCTTGTCCATTGTGTAAATTCCCGACTTACAACTGGGTGGATGATCCTGAGAGTATTTGTGACGAAATGGTAATCGAAGCAATCCAGATTGATTTCCCCGACTGGGAAAATAAAGATGGTGGATGCGATCGATGTATAGAGGTCTATGAGTTGAGAGCTGGAGTGTAAGCCC
>JABGTQ010000196.1 GCA_018647025.1 Nitrospina sp.
AAAATGACACCAAGGCCAATGACGAATCTGTAAGCGGCGAAACTCCTGCACCAGAAAATGACACCAAGGCCAATGACGAATCTGTAAGCGGCGAAACTCCTGCACCAGAAAATGACACCAAGGCCAATGACGAATCTGTAAGCGGCGAAACTCCTATATCGGATAAACCGCCACAAGATACCCCTAATTAAGAATATTAATTTTTTATTTTTTAATGAATCCCCATTATGCAAGAAACCATAAACATTAAAAAATATTCCACCTTTGCCGAAACCACTTCTTTTGTAAAAAAAATCGGTAAGATCAGTCAAATTATTGGGCTCATGATTGAATCAGATGGCCCGGGTGTTGGCATCGGTAGCATATGCACTATCAAGCCTAAAGTTAGGCCGCACATACTTGCCCAAGTCGTTGGGTTTCGTAATAACAAAACATTACTGATGCCGCTTGGTGAAATTAATGGTATAGAGCCAGGTTGTGTTATTGAAGCAACCGAAGAACAGCCATCGTTCGCTGTAAGTACAGAAATGATTGGACGCGTCTTGGACGGGAATGGGAAACCCATTGATGGGAAAGGAACTTTATCTTTAGGAACAGAGTACCCTATTATGGGAACACCTATAAATCCTCTTAACAGAACACGAATCAATCAACCACTCGATGTAGGAGTAAGATCTATAAACGGACTGATCACCTTCTCCAAAGGGCAGCGAGTCGGCATTATGGCTGGCACAGGTGTTGGTAAATCCGTATTACTAGGAATGATCGCTCGTAATACAGAAGCTGATATTAATGTAATCGCCCTGATAGGAGAACGAGGGAGAGAAGTTAAAGAGTTCATTGAAGATAATCTTGGACCTGAAGGCTTGAAACGCTCAATAGTGATCGCTGCGGCATCAGATGAACCTCCCCTTGTTAGACTTCGTGGAGCTTTTATAGCCACGACAATTGCAGAATATTTTCGTGACCAAGGAAAAGATGTCCTTCTAATGATGGATTCAATCACGCGGTTTGCACTAGCACAAAGAGAAATTGGTTTGTCGGTTGGAGAACCTCCCACTACTAAAGGTTATCCTCCCTCCACATTTTCAATGATTCCTAAACTCCTAGAGCGTGCTGGGACCAGTGAGGGAAATGGATCGATCACTGGGCTCTATACCGTTTTAGTAGAAGGAGATGACCTTAGCGAACCTGTTTCCGATGCTGTTAGAGCTGTTCTAGATGGGCATATCGTATTAGACCGAGAATTAGCTGCACACAACCACTATCCAGCTATTGATATTCTTTCAAGTGTAAGCCGTCTGATGATCGATGTTATTTCTAAAGATCACTACAATCTATCTATGAAGATGAGAGATTTTATAGCCACCTATAATGAGGCAAAGGATCTGATTAATATTGGAGCCTATACCAAAGGAAGTAATCCAAAGTGGGACATCGCCATAAACAAGATAGACCGTATCAATGATTACCTCAAACAGGGAATTATGGAGACCTCTACGATGGGAGAATGCCTGATCGCATTAAAAGAAATTGTGGAGAAATAAGGTTATGAAATTTCGGTTCGAAGCTCTTTTACAAATTCGTAAAAACAAAGAAAATATTTTACAAAAAGAGCTAGGTGTTATTCTTGCCCATAAGCAAACCCAACAAAATCGGCAAGATTTTTTAAAGAACACCAGAAAAAATGAGATTGTTCAGATTAATCAACGTATGAATCAAGACTCTAATATTGACACCCATGTCCTATATGACACTTTTTTTAAAGCCAACTATTTACAAAATAACCGCCAAAAACAAATACTTTCAGAAATAAATACACGCGCCGAAGCCAAGCGTGAAGAATTGGTTGGAGCGAGTCAAAAAAGTCGCATCATGGAAATTCTCAAAGAACGGGATTTAAACCAGCATAAAAATAAATTAAAAAAAATAGAGACTGCTGAAATGGATGAAATTGCCTCCAACTATTGGCATTTAAACTCATGAAACCACTTAAAATAATAGTATTCTCCACCATACTTTTCCACTCATTAGGGATGTCCCCAAATTCTATAATCTTCAAAAATACATACACAGTTAGAGGAAACCTAGCGTTCGCTCAAGAAGAACAAAAAAACGACTCAGAGGCAGAAAAACCAAAAAAAGAAGAAGAAACATCAAAAAAAGAAAAGGGGGAGCAAAAAAAAAAGAGCACAGAAAAAGAAACCGAGAAAATAAAACTACCAAAACAAAATAACATCATCAACCCAGAAACATTTCGGATGATGGAAATGATAGAAAAAAAAAACAAAGAACTCAAAAACCGTGAAAAAGAATTAGCCTCAAAAGAACTACAACTAAAAACCTTAGAAGAGAATATTCAAAAAGATTTAAAAAAAATTGAACAAGTTCTAAAGAAAAGTAAAGAACAGTTTGGTATGAAAGAAAGCCTCATTAAAAAGAATGTTGACTCACTAATCAAGGTTTACTCAACCATGAAACCAGATCAGGCTGCCAAGTTAATAGCAGCAATTGACGAAGATCTTGCATTGCGAATTATTTCCGGAATGAAAAGCAAAATCGCTGGGCTGGTACTCAGCCAACTGGATGTAAAAGTTGCCAAGGCGATAACAGAAAAACTTGCGGGCAAACCAACAACTCCTAAAAAACAACCCTAAAGTCAATTTTCACCCCAAAAAATATTACTTTGGTGCTACAACCCCAAACGAAATTATCATCTTCAACCCTTCTTCAACTGTCATTTTAAGAAAATCGACATCTTTAATCGGAACAGCAATGACAAATCCGGTTGTCGGATTAGGGGATGTAGGCACAAACACGTTGACTGACGGTTCCTCAATGTTTCTCGAAACTGCATCTGGAGTATCGCAGACTATAATTCCCAAAGTTTTTAGAGGTGCACGAGGGTATGTAATCAGTGCCATTTTTTCAAATGTGGATTCATTAGATTGAGAAACCGTGTCTACAACTTTTTTAATCGTAATATATATAACTCTAACTATTGGAATTTTACGTAATACTAATTCACCAAAGCTGAATAGCTTCTTGCCAAAAAAATTAGTCGCAAGCAATCCTATAAAGAAAATAAAAAAAATAAGGATAAGAAAGCCCATTCCGGGAACAAAATACCCGTTAAAATTCTCCATAGCCTTCTCGCCTATTATTTTAGAAACTACTGGAACCACCAGCGCATCTATCCGCGTAATCACAAACTTAAGAACAATATAGGTGAGCGAAACAGGAACCGTTACCAGAAGGCCAGCGATTATATTTTTTTTTATAGTGCCTTTTATCATCTTCATTAACTAAACATTTTTAATCTAAAAAACACGCTTGATTGCTAACTAATATTCTTTAAATATATTTTTACCATTGAAAGCTAATAATTATCTAACTTGTTTCGCAATATTCTTGAAATACTCATGAGTGAATTTTAATTTTTAAATAAAACCGCTTACTGGCAACATTTTCTAGATCTATTTAAATCCATTGCCCCAAAATGCCTTCTTGACGTTGTCTGATTAATTCAAACCATTAACTTATAATCAAAATGAATCAAAAAACCTATACCAAAGTATATCTCGCCACGA
>JABGTQ010000197.1 GCA_018647025.1 Nitrospina sp.
GGTCGTCCGAGAGCTTTCTTGCGAAAGTTTGGTATGTGTCGAATATGTTTCCGGGGAAAAGCTTTGCTTGGCGAAATTCCGGGAGTTACTAAGTCCAGCTGGTAGACGGTTGGTTTAAGTTTAGGAGTTTAGCTTTATTATGATGACAGATCCTATAGCTGATTTATTTACACGCGTTCGAAATGGCCTTATGGTTCAACATGATGCCGTAGAAATGCCGGGTTCTAAGATGAAAACCCGAATTGCTGAAATTTTAAAAGAAGAGGGTTTTATAAAAAATTTTAGAGTTCGCGAAGATGGCAAGCAGGGAATTTTAAAATTGTATTTGAAATACCATAATGGTGATGCTGCGATTAGGGGTATTCGAAGGATAAGTAAGCCGGGCCGAAGAACTTATGTTTCTTCAAGAGATATTCCTAAAGTTTTGAGTGGGCTTGGGATTGCAATTATAACCACTTCCTCTGGTGTTATGACAGATAAGCTCTGTCGAGAAAAAAGTGTTGGAGGAGAGGTTCTTGGACATGTTTGGTGATAGCGAAAGAGAGTTATGTCAAGGATAGGTAAAAAGCCAATATCGATACCCGCGGGAATCGAGTGCAAGTTAGATGGAATGACTTTGAAAGTTAAGGGACCAAGGGGTCAGCTTCAAGGAGATTTTCATCCGAATATGCAGATCGCGATTGATAACGATTTGATAACGGTGAAGCGTCCTAGTGACGGCCGTATAGACCGATCCCTGCATGGATTGACGAGGACATTAATCAGCAACATGGTTATTGGAGTGAGTCAAGGTTTTTCAAAAACCTTAAATATTGTTGGTGTGGGCTACAAAGTAGATCTAAAGGGAAAGGCTTTAAATCTAAGTCTCGGGTATTCTCATGCTGTAGACTATGCTCCCCCTGAAGGTATAGAATTCGAAGTAGACAGTAAAAAAAATGTGATTGTTGTTAGAGGTGCTAGTAAGCAAGCGGTTGGCCAGGTTTCGGCGGAGATAAGAAAATTAAGGCCGCCAGAACCGTATAAAGGTAAGGGTGTTATGTACGCAAACGAAAAAATCCGCAGAAAAGCAGGTAAAGCTGCGGCAAGTAAGGGATAAATTTAGGTTAAAGATGAAAACTTCAGTTAGAGAAAGACTTAGAATAAATCGTAAGAGACGGGTTAAAAACCAAGTTCAAAGGAATAAGGAAAAACTTCGTCTAACGGTATTTAGAAGTGCAAAGCATGTTTATGCACAGATTATTGATGATAAAGCGGGGAAAACTTTAGTTGCTGAGTCTACTATGTCACCAGCTTTTCGAGAAAAGATGAAAGGTGGGGGAAATTCTAAGGCTGCTACTTTAGTTGGAAATTTAATTGGCGAAAAAGCCATTCAGCAGGGAATTAAGAAAGTTTATTATGACAGGAACGGATTTACATATGCTGGCCGTATTAAGGCTCTAGCTGATGGAGTTAGGGAAAAAGGAGTAAAGTTTTAAATTAACTGTGGTGTGGATTTTATTATAAAGTTCAACTTAGCAGTATCTTGGAGGCGAGAAATTCATTGCGAGAGCAAAGAGAAGATAGGAAAGATTTTGTTGATAAGGTTGTTAAAATACGCCGTGTGGCAAAAGTGGTAAAAGGAGGCAGAAGGTTTAGCTTTAGTGCCCTTGTTGTGGTGGGAGATAAAGAGGGGTCTGTTGGTTGGGGATTGGGAAAGGCTAACGAAGTACCAGAAGCAATACGTAAGGGTGTCGAAAGAGCTAAACGGGATATGGTGCAGGTTTCGCTTGATGGCGGAACTATTCCACATGAAATTATAGGAGCTTATGGGGCAGGTCGCGTCCTTATGCGTCCTGCATCTAAAGGTACTGGTTTGATTGCAGGAGGTGCTGTCCGTGCCGTATTGGAAGCCGTTGGGGTTAGGGATGTGCTGACAAAGAGCTTGCGTACAAATAACGCAAATAATGTGGTTAAGGCTACCATCCAGGGGTTGGTTAACCTGAGGGACGTGAAATACTATGAGGCAGTAAGAGAGCAAAAAATAAAAACTAGTGATTTATGAATAAAATTGTAAGTATATTATGAAATTATCAGAATTAAAGGCGACTCCTGGAAGTCGTAAAGATAGAAAACGAATTGGCCGAGGTATTGGTTCTGGAACTGGGAAAACTTCAGGTAAGGGGCATAAAGGGCAGAAATCCCGGTCTGGCGGTAGCCCTCATCCTTGGTTTGAAGGCGGCCAAATGCCTTTGTATAGAAGGTTGCCGAAGAGAGGGTTCACTAATATATTTAAAAAAGAGTACGAGATAGTTAATTTAGCTCAGTTAGCAAAGTTAGGGATTAAGGGTCTGATTACTCCAGAGATTTTGAGAGAAAAGGGAATAATTCACAAGGTAGATTTAGTGAAGATTTTAGGTGATGGTGAGTTGACGGAAGCGATCACAATACATGCGCAGAAATTTAGCCGATCAGCATTACAAAAAATCGAGAAGTCTGGTGGAAAGGTGGTAACTCTTTAATGGCTGGAGCTGCTGCGTTTGGAAATGTTTTTAGAATCCCAGAGCTTAAAAAGAAAGTTCTTTTTACCTTGGGAGTCTTGGTGGTATATCGAATAGGTGCTCATATTCCTACGCCGGGAATAGACTCAGTTGCCCTGGCTGAAGTTATGGATCGCATGACAGGGACTATCATGGGATTTTTTGATATGTTTTCTGGGGGAGCTCTCAGTAGGCTGACAATTTTTGCATTGGGAATCATGCCCTATATTAGTGCTTCCATTATTCTTCAATTGATGACAATGGTATCCCCTTACTTGGCGAGGCTTAAAAAGGAGGGGGAGCAGGGACAAAAAAAAATCACACAATACACGCGTTATGGAACTATTGTTTTGAGTTTAGTTCAAAGTTCAGGGATTGCTGTTGGATTAGAAGCGATGAAAAGCCCTTCAGGGAATGCGCTCGTTCCTGGGCCTGGCTGGTCGTTTCGCGTGATGACTGTCTTGACGTTGACTGCTGGAACAGCCTTTCTTATGTGGCTTGGTGAACAGATTACCGAGCGGGGAATTGGTAACGGGATATCTTTAATAATTTTTGCTGGTATTGTAGCAGGGACGCCATCCGCAATTTTCCAGTCTATGGACTTAATGGGAACAGGAGAGTTATCTGTGTTTCTAATGTTGTTTTTGTTGGTATTTATGGCAGCTGTTGTTGGTGCTATCGTATTTACTGAAGGTGGTCAAAGACGGATTTCTATACAGTATGCTAAGCGTGTGGTGGGTCGAAAAATGTATGGAGGGCAAAGTACCCATTTGCCGCTAAAGGTAAATACTTCAGGGGTAATACCGCCAATATTTGCGTCCTCTATTATAATGTTTCCGGCTACCATAGCTCAATTCACTACTCATCCGTGGATGCAAAATGTTTCAGCGATGCTGACACCTGGAACGATTGTTTATAGTTTAATTTTTATTGGGGCTATATTTTTCTTTTGTTATTTTTATACGGCAGTTATTTTTAATCCGGTTGATGTGGCAGACAATATGAAGAAGCATGGAGGTTTTGTCTCTGGTATTAGACCTGGCCCGAAGACCTCTCAATATATTGATGCAATTTTATCAAAAATAACTTTTTATGGGGCAATATATCTATCCCTAGTCTGCATTTTGCCAGATTACTTGATCAAGTATATTAATATTCCGTTTTACTTTGGTGGAACCAGCCTCTTAATTGTGGTAGGTGTGTCCTTGGATACAATGCAGCAGATAGAGTCGCATATGGTGATGAGAAACTATGACGGGTTTATGAAAAAAGGCAAGCTCAAAGGACGACGGGGTTGATTTGTGATATTTATCCTGCTCGGTCCCCCGGGAGCAGGCAAAGGAACTCAAGCTAAAATGTTAGAAGAAAAACTAAGGAGGCCGCAAATTTCCACAGGAAATATTCTCAGAAAATCGATTCAGAGTGGTAGCGAGCTAGGTAATAAGGCGAAGGTATTTATGAATTCTGGTAGACTGGTGCAAGATGATATCGTTATCGGATTGATTAAGGAGCGGATTGTGGAGGACGATTGCCAATCGGGCTTTATCCTTGACGGGTTTCCTAGAACGATAGTTCAGGCTGAAAGATTAACAGAAACTTTAGGCGAAATGAATTTGTCGATAGATGCAGTGATTGACTTTGAGGTTGATAGTGAGGAATTAATAAATCGACTTTCAGGGCGCAGTACTTGTCTTACCTGTGGCGCTATGTTTCACAAGGAATCATGCCCCCCTTTAAAAGATAGTGTTTGTGATGATTGTGGGGGGGAACTTTCCCAACGAGAAGATGACAAGGAAATAACTATCAAGAAGCGATTAGATGTTTACGAGGATGAAACAGCTCCTCTCAAGGAGTATTATAGAAAACAAGGTAATTTAAAAACAGTTCAAGGTCGCGGAACGGTTCAGGAGATTTTTTCCAAAGTTTGCGCTATGGTGTCTTAAATATGGCGAAGGAAGAATCGATAGAGGTTGAGGGTACTATTCTAGAGCCGCTTCCTAACGCAATGTTTAGGGTAGAGCTTGATAATGGGCATAAAATCTTGGCACATGTTTCGGGGAAAATGAGAATGCATTTTATTCGAATACTTGTCGGAGATAAAGTTAAAGTTCAGCTTTCGCCGTATGACTTGACCCGAGGGCGAATCACTTATAGATATAAGTAGAGAGAAACTATGAAAGTTAGATCATCAGTAAAGCCGATTTGTAAAAAATGTAAGGTTATACGTCGAAAGGGAGTAGTTCGGGTAATTTGTGAGAACCCCAAGCATAAACAAAAACAGGGATAGGTACACTCTGTAGATTTAAAAGGAGAAATTGTGGGACGCATATCGGGTATAGATATTCCAAGAGATAAAAGAGCTGTAATTGCGCTTACCTATGTTTTTGGAATCGGGAAGGCTTCATCTATTAAGATTCTTGGGGAAGCTAAGGTTGATGAAAATTCTCGTGTAAAAGATCTTACTGAGGATGAGATTTCTCGAATAAGAGCGATTGTAGATAAAAAATATGAAGTCGAGGGTGATCTTCGTCGTGCAGTTAGTTTAAATATAAAACGATTGACAGATATAGGGTCGTATCGTGGAATACGCCATCGTAAAGGGTTGCCCGTTCGTGGCCAACGAACGCATACCAATGCGAGATGTCGGAAGGGTCCAAAAAAAACAGTAGGCGCTCGAACTAAAAAATAAAAAGGAAAGTTAATTATGGCGGCAGAGAAAGAAAAAAAGGTTGGGAAAAAAAGGAACAAAAATGCTCCTGAACTTGGGGTGGCCCATATACAGGCAACATTCAATAATACAATTGTTACGATTGCTGATTTGTCCGGTAATGTAATTTCTTGGTCGAGCGCGGGAGCTCAAGGTTTCAAAGGTTCAAGAAAAAGCACTCCTTTTGCTGCTCAGGTTGCGGCAGAAAAGGCAGGAATCAAAGCACGAGATATGGGAATGAAAAAGCTGGAGGTTTGTGTTAGGGGACCTGGTCCTGGGAGAGAGTCAGCTATTCGTTCACTGTCTAATATAGGAATGGAAGTTACGGTTATTCGAGATAAAACTCCAATGCCTCATAACGGTTGTCGCCCACGGAAGCGGAGGCGAGTTTAATGTCAATCCTTAACATAGGAGAATGGTAACTTGGCAAGATACACGGGATCTGTTTGTCGTTTGTGCCGTCGAGAGGGCATGAAATTATATTTAAAAGGCTATAGATGTGAAACTGCGAAATGCGCTATTGAGAAAAGAGGATATGCCCCTGGTCAACATGGACAAGGCCGAAAAAAATTCTCTGAATACGGTATTCAGTTGCGTGAAAAGCAAAAAGTTAAAAGAATTTATGGGTTGCTAGAAAAGCCTTTCCGAGCATACTTTGCTAAAGCAGAACGGAAAAAGGGTGTTGCAGGTGAAAACCTTCTACAAACTCTTGAGCTTCGTTTGGATAATGTAATTTATAGAATGGGTTTGGCCTCATCAAGAAATGCTGCTCGACAATTGGTTCGGCATAATCACTTCACTGTAAATGGAAAGAGAGTTAATATTGCCTCTTATATTTTAAGTAAGGGCGATGAAATAGCGCCGGCTGAGAAAAAAATAGAAAATTTTCCTATAAAGACAGCATTGCAAAATATGAAAGATAAGAATCAGCCTCATTGGTTGGCGTTCGATGTGGAGACAAAGAAAGGAATTGTACAAGATTTACCTACAAGAGAAGATATTACTATTCCAATTCAGGAACAATTAATAGTTGAACTTTATTCTCGATGACGTTGTCGCCAAAGTTCTTAAAAAATATTAAAAACATAGATTTGGTACTAATTGACCAGAAAAATTGGAGGCTATATGTTTAACGCGAGTGGAATCGTTAAACCCAAACGGTTGGAATTTGAAAAAGATGTAGAAGGCAAAAATTATGGAAAATTTTCAGTTGGTCCTTTCGAAAGAGGTTATGGAGTTACTACTGGTAGCTCGCTTAGAAGGATGCTGCTTTCATCTATAGAGGGTGCTGCCATTGTTTCTGTTCAGATTGAAGGGGTTTTTCATGAATTTTCATCAATGCCGGGAGTTGTTGAAGATATAACAGAAATTATTCTTAACCTCAAAGAGGTTAATCTGTTTTTGGCTGATGAAGTTCAAGAAAAAAGAATTTTTATTAAGAAAGAAAAAAAAGGGAAAATATACGCCAAGGATTTGATCGCCGATTCTCAGGTTACTATTTTAAACCCGGACTTGCTAATTGCAACACTGGACAAGGACTGTACCCTAAACATGGAAATGATCGTGCGTACTGGTAGAGGATATGTCCCTGCAGAAAAACAAAAGTTAGAAGGGGAATCTGTGCAAATGATAGCGGTGGATTCTGATTTTTCTCCTATTGAAAAAGTAGTTTTTAGAGTCGAAAATACACGTGTGGGTCAATCTACCGAATATGACTTGTTAGTTATGGAAATTTGGACAAATGGCGGGATCACTCCTGAAGATGCTGTTGCACATAGTGCAAAAATAATTAAGGACCATATGCAGGTTTTTATAAATTTTGATGAAGAACCGGAACCAGTTAAGCCAGAGATTGACAAAAAGAAGCAAAAAATGTGGAATAATTTAGCAAAAAGTGTAGAAGAATTAGAACTGTCGGTCCGATCATATAACTGTTTAAAAAATGCAAATATTCAAACTATTTCTGAGTTAGTGCAGAAAACAGATGGAGAAATGCTAAGAACAAGAAACTTTGGCCGTAAGTCTCTCAATGAGATTAAAGAAATATTGGACAATATGGAATTGCATTTGGGAGTAAAGCTAGAGGCAGAAGATATAAAGCAGATAACGCAGCAAGCTAAAAAGAAAAAAGAAGTAGAGGTTGAAGTTGAAGTTGTTGAAAACACCCTATGAGAATTTTTAAGAAAATAATAACTAAGGATAACTCACGATAATGCGGCATTTAAAAGCGGGAAGAAAGCTTAATCGTACCTCAGCGCACCGAAAAGCACTATTTAGGAATATGGTGACCGCGCTAATTGATAATGAGCGGATTCGTACCACCTTGGCTAAAGCTAAAGAATTACGTGGTAAAGTAGAAAGGACTATTACGCTTGGCAAAAAGGGTACTTTGCACGCTCGTCGCAACGCATTAAAGCTAGTTGCCGATAGAGACTCTCTGAGCAAAATATTTGGACCACTTGCTGAAAGGTATGCAAATCGTCCAGGTGGCTATACCCGGGTAATTAAACTTGGGAACCGACTTGGAGACGATGCCCCTATGGCATTTATTGAATTGGTTGACCGTGAGGTTGATACTTCAGTTAAAGAAAAAAAGAAAGAAGCAGGTGAAAATAAAAAAGAAACAAAAAATGAGAAAACATCTTCTAAAAAACCTGCAATCAAAACAACTGCTAAAAAATCTAAAGATGAGAAAAAGGTAATAGAAAAAACGGATAGTAAAAAAACAACAAAAGGCAAAGAAAAAGTTGAAGAGAAAAATAAGAAGCCTGTTAAGGACGACTCCTCGAAGAAAAAGTAGTAAAAAAACCGCACCAGTTCCAGCGAAATGAATAAGATGGTAAATTTAATCTAGTAACTCAAATGCAGTTTGGACGAACCCCTGTTGGATCTTGAGTAAATCGAAAATTTGTATTTTCTTTGATATATTGGAGTAGGTCATCATAACTTTTAAAGTGCTGACTAAATCCATAGTCGTCACCCGTGTACTCACAGTTTTCTATACTATGTTCTTTGCAGAGACTTGGCCGAGTTTCGTAGATTCCGCATTTATTATCAGGAGTTAAGAAATTGCAGCGATTATGGATCATGATATACCACTGATTTCGGTAAACATAAATTGATGTTTTTTCATGCGCCAACTTCCACAATAAACTTTCATAGTCTTTTCGATTTTCTGGATCATCTATTCCAAAAGCAAAATAATTGCAGCAAAATGCTGGAAGACAATTTTCGCATTGATGAGTATCGTCTCGTAAATCGTTGTTCGCCATATTTTTTTTGATTTAATAAAGTTGTTTATTCACTTAAAAACTAAATAAGTCTTCCAGTGGTTATGAAATAATATCTTCCATTTTTATAAATTTTTTGATGACTGAATATTCAGTCGGGTTGCTCGGGTTAAAATTATTTTGGAATAATAAAGAACATTATAATAATCTTATTATAACAGGGAGTAGAATTTTTATTTTATTAAATAATAGCACTCACCAATATAAGATTAATTTCTTTGCATATTAAACGCACTACGACTCTTTAACTGAAATCTGAAGTTATAACAAAGATTCTATATGCAACCTAAAATTAAAAAAGCAAAGGTGAATACGTATCTCTGAACAATCTCGAATTTTTAGTAATAGATCTAGCAGAGCTATCTAAACTGCCAATAAGGTGAATAAAAATATAAAAAACTATTGACAATTGAAGCGGTAACCGATAAGTTTAATCAAATTCCTTAAAATTATTAAATCCCTAATTAACTCGAAAGAACCGATGATCCCATCTTCCGATCTCTAAGATAATAAAACTGTAAAATTGGCCAGCATGTATTGACGAAGGGCAAAAGATTATTCCCCTACTTAATCCTTATTCCCCTACTTAATCCTTAGGAAAAATAGTTAACCTTTCATTAAATCAGATATTCAATCCATTCATTAACCCACGTATAAATATACAAGCATGAATATAGAAGAATTAAAATCCAAAACAATCTCTGATCTGACTAACATAGCAAAAGATCTTAAAATTCAA
>JABGTQ010000027.1 GCA_018647025.1 Nitrospina sp.
AATAAAAAAAGCCGGCACCATGGACCCTGTATTTATGTTGGATGAAGTTGATAAAATGAATTCTGATTTTCGTGGTGATCCTTCCTCTGCGTTATTAGAAGTACTCGATCCAGAACAAAATTCTTCCTTCAACGATCATTACCTTGAAGCTGATTATGACCTTTCACAAGTACTTTTTATTTGTACTGCCAACGTTCTCCATACCATACCAAAACCCCTTTTAGATCGAATGGAGATAATCCGATTGCATGGTTATATGGACGAAGAAAAAGTAGGTATTGCCGAAAAGTTTCTTATTCCTAAAAAAATACAAGAACACGGGCTAACTAAAAAAAATGTTAAGTTTTCAAAAAAATCCCTAACCCAAATTGTGGAAAATTATACTCGAGAATCAGGAGTTCGTAACTTAGAACGAGAAATAGCTACCATATGTCGCAAGGTCGCCAGAATTGTTGTAGACAAAGGAAAAACATATTCAAATACAATAGAAACTAAAGACATTAACAAGTTTTTAGGTATTCCAAAATTCCAACGCTTGTCCATCAAGAAACCCCTTCCAGTTGGTGTCGCCACAGGCTTAGCTTGGACAGAATTTGGAGGAGAACTTTTATCTATTGAGGTAACTGTTTTATCTGGAACCGGAAAACTTTCGCCCACAGGTACGCTAGGAGATGTAATGAAAGAATCCGCTCACGCAGCGCTTAGCTATGTTCGATCTCGAGCGAAAGGTTTTGGTCTTGAAAATGACTTCTATCAGAAAACTGATATCCATATACATATTCCCGAAGGGGCCGTCCCTAAAGATGGGCCCTCAGCAGGAATAACCATGGCGATTGCAATGGTATCGGCCTTAACAAATAATCCTCTGCGACACGATGTTGCAATGACGGGGGAACTAACATTAACTGGAAAAGTTTTACCCATTGGTGGACTCAAAGAAAAATGTCTGGCTGCCTATCGAGAGGGGATTTTGAAAATAATTTTGCCGAAAGAAAACGAAAAAGACATCCCTGAAATTCCGGACAAAATTAAAAAGAAAATGAAGTTTTATCCAGTCTCTAATATTGATGAGGCTATGAGTTATGCTTTTGAAAAAAAATCAAACCCTAGAAAAAAACTACCTAAAATAAAAAAGCAACAAGGCAGTTCTCCTCAACAATCTGTATCTTCATTAAACTAGTTTTGTCCATTAAATTTTTAATGGTAAGTTTTATATGACCACATAAAAAAATTTATGTGACCTGCCTTCTTCACAATCATTAAATTAAAGTTACATATCCTGGTCGATATGGTTATAAGGAACTAACCTATCTTCATTTAAAACCATAGCCATTAACTGATCTGTCTGAATAAATTCATTCGTTATTTTTAACAAAGTAGCAGCGTTAGAGAGAAAATCATTTACAGCTTGTTCTTTTGTTGATTTTTTAAAAAAATCTTCGTAAAAATATATTAGACGCTCCGCTTTATCCAGACGAGAATTAATCATTTTATAATCTATTTTTCGCGCACTTATCTTACGAGCAAACTCCTCATAATTGAGATAATTTTCAATATCCTTAGGATGTTCTCCACGAGAAATTAATATTTTTTTTGTCTCGTCAAGTCCATAGTCTTGTAGTAATTTTTTAAATTCAATGGCCACATTATTTAAAGGGACCCCTTCTGAAGTTTTACACAGATACCCTAAGCTAAAAATAATTTTATTTATATTGCTATCTAGTTGCATTCCGTGAAAAGAGTAAGATTTTGAACCTTCATTCCTTTCAAAGGCACCCCACATCCCGCCAAGTTTTTGAACTAAAGTTCGCCTTAAGTCCAATGAATCGAATCGATCTAGACATGAAGTTTTATCTATCGCCTCAACTGAACTAAATTTTTTCGTAAGAATTTTTTCAATTATAGAAGGATTAATAGGGATTTTCGCTAACACTTTTTTAGAATTCGAGAAAACTTCCTCCTTAGTTGTTTGCACTTTCTCCGTGCGCACCCATGTGGATTCTTTCTTTGGTTGAATAACTGGACCTTTCACTTCCTGCCCGCCATCACACCCAAATAAAACCGTCATTGACATTAAATAGACTGTAAAAATAGCAAACCAAATTATCATGAAATACTTTTAAAAATGTTTAATGATTTTATTTTAAACCACTTTATACCCTAAATCCTAAAAGGGTTCCAGAAAAGTCCTTAATTTTTCAATGCATCATGGAGTATACTATGCACTATACTATTGATGGATAATCAATAACCAAATCCATACCACTACAAACTTATGATTTTTGGCTACCCGTCTTCAGTTCTCGTTATTCAAATCAAATTACTAAAACCGTACTATGAATCTCTAGAAACTCCTCTAAATAATCAGTCCCACAAAAGAGGAAGTCTTAATATTCCAAGCAAGCAATGTTCTTTTAATATTTAGTAATGGGAATTATTTTCCAAAATATTTTATAGTTTAATAACTTTTTCTATATTTCGAGGTTATGGATCCTTTTAACTCTAAGGAATTTACAAAATATTCTAAAAAAACTTAGATTCGGTTCATGAATTACGTAATAAAACCTTTAGCGATTTGATTAATATTACGATATAGCATTTAATAACAAAGAGAAGAGTCTATATGAATAATTACAAAATATTTTATCCTATCCTTTTTTTTGGCTTTTTGTCTGCATGTTCACTTCGAGTGGATCCTATTGATTCTTGGTCAAAGATTTTTCGAACCCAAACCGATTCGAATTACTACCAAGGAAAATCAGAAAGTTTAACAAGTAAAATAGCCAAAGATATTGAGGAGTACGAAATCAACAAAATTACCGTTATGGACTTTGTTGATGAGGAAAGTCAAATAACGAACCTAGGTGAGTACCTTTCATCTAGAATAGTTGAAGCTTTTACTGATCGGACTTTGTTTCAAGACCGTATTTTTCACGTCACTCAAAAAGGCGAGGTCAACGAAATTTTACAGCAACTTAATCTGCAGCATAACTACTTGTATGCAAAAAAAGATTTAAAGGCTCTTGGTGAATCACTTAATTCTCAAGCGATCCTAACAGGAAAAATCACAGATCTAGGTACCAATATTGATATGCATCTTACCCTAACCGATGTCGGCACAGGTGAAGTGATCTCTTCAGCTACACAGCATCTCAAACGTACTAGATTTGCAGTCGAGATGCTTAGACAGCATTAACTATTTTATTAATGCCCAAGTCACGCCAACAAAGATCATAATGATATTAGCAGAGGGGTATTTTAAAAAATTTAAGGTTTAAGGACGGAGCGATACCTTCCAAGGGCCATAAGCGGGAAGAAATGCTGATACATATGGTATTTAATAAAAAAGTGAATCGGAAATCCCGTTCCCGTAAACTCATCTTCGTACCACGACCCGTGGGGTTCTTGTCTATTCAATAAAAATTCTATACCACGCTTAACAACCAAACTTTCTTCATCCCCACCGGCAATCAACCCCATCACCGCCCAAGCTGTTTGCGAGGCGGTACTATTACCTTTTCCTGCTAATGATGGAATTTTATAACTTTCGCAAGTCTCTCCCCAACCGCCGTCTTTATTTTGATGATCTTCAAACCATTTAATCGAGCGACAAACATATGGCTGACTCATATCTTCGCCGATAGAAGCAAGACCAGTAAGAGCTAACCAACTTCCATAAATGTAGTTGACTCCCCAACGACCCCACCAAGATCCATTGCTTTCTTGCTTTCTTTTTAGAAAATTAATAACTCTTTTAACTTTTGGGTGATTTTTTTTGAACTTAAGTTGGCCAAGTAACCACAAAACGCGCCCGCTCACATCTGCCGATGGCGGATCTAGCATGGCACCATGGTCTGCAAATGGGACTTGATTTAGAATTTCCTGTTCATTATCTATGTCAAACGCTGCCCAACCACCGGACTGACATTGCATACTGAGTAACCATGAGGTCGCTTTCCCCGACTCTTGCAATTTTTGATAAGAATCCGGTAATTTTATTCGGTTAAGAAAAATAAGAATCTCCGCCGTATCATCACAGTCCGGATAAAGCTCGTTATAAAACTCGAAAGCCCAGCCACCGGGTTCTATCTGAGGGTTTTTAATAGCCCAATCTCCCTTTTTAACTATCTGTTTACTCAAAATCCATTTGGCTGCTTTTACCAAAGCGGGATGATCTGTAGACATTCCAGAATCACAAAGAGCATTAGCCGCTATGGCAGTGTCCCATAGCGGAGAAACACAAGCTTGCATAAGCGTGCCCTCTTTCTTGTTTATCAAGAATCTTTCTACCGCTTCCAATCCCTTAACCCATTTCGGATCATTCTTAGAAATTCCCTCATAATGATAGGCTAATAAAGAATTGAGCATCGCCGGCTGAATCCCAGAGAAGTCTCCTTGTTCTTCTTGATGTTCAATAACCCAACTAAGAGCCCTTTTACGGGCTATTTTACGAAAAGGTTTCCACGGCGATTTACCAATGAACTTTATAAGTTTGTCCAGATTGATAAAAAAATTTCTCCATGAACTAAAAACTAATCCGTCCGATTCAAAACCTAACTCCGAGTCTCCACTAGTAAATAGCTCTTTAAAATCATTTCCTTCAGGAAGATGACACACTGGTTTATGACTAATAACGATCGAAAGTGGGACCACCGTACTGCGAGACCAACTGGACATCTCATAAATATTTAGAGGAAACCAATTTTTAAGCAGAATAATCTCTACAGGAACAGAGGGACAAACATTCCAGGAAATTTGGCCAAACATAGCGAGGAAAACTTTGGTAAACACACGCGTAGCTTTAATGCCACCGTTTGCAAAAATTGCTTCGCGCGCTTGAATCATTTCTGGACGTCCTTTTGAAATGCCTGCTAGACTTAAGGCCATGTATGACTCCACTGTAGAGTTGATATCACAAGGCCCTCCAAAATACAGAGGCCAACTTCCATCCTCTCTTTGTGTATGAAGAAGGTAATTGGTAATTTTTTTCTGCTTTTCTAGGTCGACCGTTTCGGTAAAGTGCATAAAAAAAACAAGTTCCGCCGTAATAGTAGCATTGGATTCTAATTCGTCGACCCAGTAACCCTCTTCTGTTTGCCGGGATAACAAAAAATTGCGTGATTTATTGATTGCTAAATCTAATCGTTCATTAAAATTCATAAAGGTATATTCTTGATTTTAAGCCAATGTATGCAAGGAAAGATCGGAAAATCATTAATAAAATCTGAAGCTATCTCAGTATTTTATTGAAATTAAACACCCAAACTACCTTAAAGAATGCTCACAGGCAGATAAAAGTATAGAAAATTTTGTTTAGAATGGATAAAATAACTGAATTAAATTAAAAAATAAAGTTTTTATGGATTGGCCTGGTTATTATGATTGTGGGAGTATTAACCCTATAATGTAGAAAAAATACTTTAAAACATCATGAAACCAGTTGACATTACGCCTTAATTTATCTAGTATAACTTTTTCCCATATTTACTTTAAAACCCCCTATTAAATCAAGCCACTGAGCTTATGAAAACGATTTCTTTGAATGCGAATACTGTAGATAAAAAGTGGGTTGTTATAGACGCTTCTGATAAGGTTTTGGGTCGTGTCGCGACAAAGGTTGCAGCCATCATCCGTGGAAAAACTAAACCTACATTTACTCCACATGTTGACTGTGGTGACAATGTGATCATAATTAATGCCTCTAAGGTTAAACTAACAGGTAAAAAATGGGATCAAAAAATTTATTACCACCACACTGGATTCCCTGGTGGGATAAAATCAGCCACAGCCAAAGAAATGAGGGAAAAAAAGCCCTCTAGTCTGCTTAAAAAAGCGATCCAAGGTATGTTACCAAAAAATCGACTAGGAAGAGTACTGGCTGGCAATTTTCGCGTTTATGACGATAACGAACATCCCCACACTGCGCAAAATCCAGAGACAATCTCTATCTAAATCGCAGCGCTCGGTGATATTCAATAACTAAATTTAATTAATAAAAATACACGGAAATATAAACTATGGGAAACAACGGTGAAAAATTTTACGCAACGGGTAGACGCAAACGAGCTATAGCCAAGGTATGGATCCAGTCTGGCTCTGGCAAAATTACTGTAAACTCTAAAGAAGTTAAAGAATATTTTATGCGCGATTCTCTAGTCATGAATGTTAAACAACCACTGACTTGCACCAATACAACAGAGTCTTACGATATCAACGCTACAGTTATTGGTGGCGGTATCTCGGGACAAGCTGGGGCATTCCGTCTAGGCGTATCCCGAGCTCTACTAGTAGCTGATTCCGAACATCGTGCAGCTCTGAAAAGAGGGGGCTTCCTCACACGTGACGCACGTGTTGTCGAGCGAAAAAAATACGGCAGACCTGGTGCTCGTAAACGTTTCCAGTTTTCCAAACGATAATAAATTTAATTCCCATTGTCTATTCTGAGCACCCAAGCGTTTTCAGAAAAAATACTACCCCAAAATCACTTTTCAGCTATTATATAAAACTGTTCAATACTAAAATAGCGCTGGCGTTCTTCCCTTTATTTTGATGACTTGCAAAAGAATTTAAGGTAGCTATTTTCTATAGGAAATTCTATGGCAAAAATAGGTGTCGCAGGTGCCAGTGGCTATACCGGATTTGAGCTACTTCGCTTGCTCACAAATCATCCGAATATCGAAATAGTTTTTCTCACCTCTGAAACCTATCAAGGCGAAGATATTTCGAAAGTCTTTCCTTCAATCAGGGGATTTGTCGACAAAAAGCTATCGTCAATTGAGTCGGTATCCAGCGAGGCTTGCGATCTTGTTTTTCTTGCTCTCCCTCATACAACCTCTATGGATAAGGTACCAACTTTTCTAAGTAGAGGCACCAAAGTCATCGACCTGAGTGCTGATTACCGGTTAAAGGATCCAACTGTTTTTAAGGACTGGTACTCGTTCCCACACAATCAACCAGCGCTACTAAAAGAGGCAGTCTATGGTTTACCGGAGATACATCGAGAAAAAATAAAATCCGCACGTCTGGTAGCCAACCCAGGTTGCTATCCAACAAGTATAACTCTCGCTCTTGCCCCTTTAGTAACTGAAGACTGGGTAGATTTATCCAGTATCATAGCGGACTCTATGTCTGGTGTCTCCGGTGCTGGGCGCAAGGGATCTCTTGCAACTCAGTTTTCTGAAATTAATGAAGGAGTCTCTGCCTATAACATTGCTGTCCACAGACACACTCCAGAAATCGAACAAGAATTGTCAGCATTAGCCAAAACTAATGTACTGATATCTTTTTCACCCCACCTCGTACCAATGACACGAGGAATGCTAAGCACGGTTTATATCAATTTAAAACAAGATATGTCTTCTGAAAACCTTATTGAGTATTTTCAAAATTTTTACAAAGATGAGCCATTTGTGCGAATACTCCCATTAGGAGAGTATGCCAACTCTCATTTTACAGTATCCTCAAATTTTTGTGATATTGGTGTACATGTCGATAAACGCAACCAAAGGGCTATCATCACCAGCGCCATTGATAATTTGATAAAAGGTGCATCTGGTCAAGCTGTGCAAAATATGAACCTCATGCTAGGAATTTCAGAAACAACCGGACTTAACTTTCCTGGTATTTTCCCTTAGATATATTTACTATGAAAAAAGAATCTTTAAGCCGTGAGTTTCGAATCCCAGGATTTAGTACTGCCGGTATTTTCTGTGGAATCAAAACTAACAAACAAAAAGATCTCGCCTTAATTTTTTCTGAAGAGCCTTCTGTTGGTGCAGGTGTCTTCACATCAAACAAAGTGGTTTCGCCCACCATAACCTGGTCCCAACAAATCCTTAAAACTTCTAAAAAATTTCGAGCTATCGTGATTAATAGTGGGAATGCCAATGCTTGCACAGGGCCAAAGGGGATGGAAGACTGTAAATCTTTGGCCTCAAAGCTTTCAAAGAATCTTTTGGTTGATCCAAAAGAAATTTTTATTGCATCAACAGGAATTATAGGTGTCCCTTTACCAATAAAGAAAATTGTACAAGCTCTACCAATTTTATCCAAAAATTTATCTCCTACGGGGTGGGCTCAGTCAGCGGAAGCAATTATAACTACCGACTTAGCCCCAAAATTTAAATCGCTAAGTTTCTATATTGGTAAACATAAAATAACTATGGGTGGCATTGCCAAAGGGTCTGGAATGATTCATCCTAATATGGCTACAATGTTGGCTTTTATTGGCACCGATGCCGCCATTGACAAAAAAACTCTCGATCGTGCTCTTAAAGAAGCAAATAATAAAACTTTCAACCGAATCACAGTAGATGGAGATACTAGTACCAATGATATGGCCCTACTGTTAGCAAATGGCAAAGCTAAAAATATAAGTATTCGAGCGGGTACTCCTGCTTACAGCAAGTTTGTCGATAAATTAACAGAACTATGTTTATATCTAGCGCATAAAATTGTACTTGATGGAGAAGGGGCCACTAAATTTGTCACAATTCGAGTACAGGGTGTCAAAACAAAAACTCATGCCCATGTTGTCGCTAAATCAATAGCAACCTCATTATTAGTTAAAACTGCCTTGTTTGGACAAGATCCAAACTGGGGAAGAATTATCGCTGCAGTAGGTTCTTCAGGAGTACCTTTCAATCCAAATAAGATTAAAATTTTACTCAATGATTCAGTTCTTTTTAACAATGGAATGCCCGAAAAATCGTCTTTAAAGTCAAATCTTCGTAAAAAAATGAAGAGCAAAAATATTTTTATTTGTATCGACCTTAAATCTGGTATCTACTCAGACGAGGTTTACACCTGCGATTTATCTTATGATTACGTTCGCATTAATGCTGAATATACAACTTAAGGTACTTTGAATTAAAAATTTTTTATTTTTTAACTCTTCTATTATTGTGAAGACAAAATTACTTAAATTTTCTATATATAACTGAATAACCACGAAATCTTTTTAATAAAATACTAACCCTATTAACTTATAATTATTAAATCACGTTGCATATCTTTTATAATTTTTCGCTGACTTAAAATTATGCCATTTTTAAAAATTGTTAACTGCATGGACCCGATACTCCGGAAAAAATGCCTTAAGGTTGATAATATCGATGAAACTTTAGCCCAGTTAGCAGATAACATGATCGATACGATGTATGCAGCCTCTGGATTAGGACTGGCTGCAAATCAAGTAGGGGTATCCTCTGATCTTTTCGTTATTGATGTAGGTGTTCAAAAAGAAAAACGTGAGCCAGTTATTATTATTAATCCAGTGATTACTGCTTCGGATGAATTGGTCATGGCTGAAGAAGGTTGCCTTAGCATCCCTGACCTCTTTGCAGAGGTTAACCGTTCCCACCATGTTGAAGTTAAAGGTTACGATCTTAAAGGAAACGAGTTACGTTACGAAGCCGAAGGTTTTCTTGCCAGAGCATTTCAGCATGAAATGGATCACTTAAAAGGTATTCTTTTCTGGGATAATTTGAGCAAAGTAAAACGGAGTATCATGCAACGTAAGTTCAAGAAAAAGCTTAAAGAAGTAATAGCATGAATATTGTATTTATGGGGACTCCTGAATTTTCTATCCCCACCCTAACAAAACTATATAGGTCTCATCATAATGTCCAATTAGTAGTCACTCAACCTGATCGACCAAAGGGGCGAGGTCGTGAATCAACCCCATCTCCTGTAAAACAGTTCGCATTAGAAAATAATATCCCCATACTTCAACCTAAAAAGTGCACAGATCTTGAGGTTGTAAAAACCTTAGGTATGTTGAACGCAGATTTTTTTATTGTTGTTGCATTCGGCCAAATTTTAGACAAAGCTTTGCTAGCTCTTCCGCTTCATTTCTGTATAAATTTACACTCTTCTCTATTACCCAAGTATCGTGGCGCTGCGCCCATTAACTGGTCTATCATCAACGGAGAAACAGAAGCAGGAATAACTACTATGAAAATGGATGTGGGGCTTGATACAGGTGATATCTTACTCGCTCATAAAGTTCCAATTAATGATGACGATGATGCCCAGTCCCTCCACGATACCTTAGCGCAAAAAGGTTCCGATTTGGTTTTGGAAACACTAAACCAGTTTGATTTTGGATCATTGGAAGGGACTTCTCAAAATATAGAATTAGCCTCCTATGCCCCTAAACTTAAAAAGGAAGATGGATTGATACAATGGGATCAACCTGCTGTTAAAATTCATAATCTAGTTCGTGGACTTGCGCCCTGGCCAGGTGCATTTTCATTTTTAGAGTCTAAACGTTTTAAAATCTGTAAAACTGAAATAAAAAGCTGTGACTCGTCTAATCAGCCTGGTGTTATCTTGCGTATTTCTGGTTGTGGCATAGAGGTTGGAACCCAAAGTAAAAAAATTATCATTACAGAATTACAACCGGAAGGTAAAAAGAGAATGGACGTAAAAAGCTTTTTAGCTGGACACAAATTAAGTATCGGAAGTAAGTTTGAAAAACAATCTTCACTTTAAAATTAGCCTTTAACTATCGAGAAAAAACTATGCACCGAACTTTGATTACCGGAGGCGCTGGATTTCTTGGTTCTCATTTATGTGATTATCTATTAAATAAGGACCATGAAGTTATTTGTATGGACAACCTTCTTACTGGGTCCCTTTTAAATATAAAACATATTAAAAATGATCGGTTCAATTTTATTGAACACAACGTCACCAATTTTATTAATATTGATGGACCGTTAGATTACATATTACATTTTGCTTCACCCGCAAGCCCTATCGACTATCTTGAACATCCTATACCAACATTGAAAGTTGGCTCTCTAGGCACTCACAATGTACTTGGTTTAGCTAAAAAAAAGAAATCCGTTTTGCTAATTGCCTCTACTTCTGAAGTATACGGAGATCCTTTAATTCATCCACAAAGAGAAGATTATTGGGGTAATGTTAACCCGGTTGGCCCTCGAGGAGTATACGATGAGGCAAAACGCTTTGCCGAAGCTATTACAATGGCTTACCACCGCTACCACAATATCGATACCAAAATTGTTAGAATTTTTAATACTTATGGCCCCCGGATGCGCCTTAACGATGGAAGGGCAATACCAAATTTTATTAAACAAGCGCTGACAGGTAATGAAATTACTGCATTTGGAGATGGATCTCAGACAAGAAGTTTTTGCTACGTCTCCGATCTAATAGAAGGAATCTATAGATTACTGATGTCTGATATTAACGACCCGACCAATATTGGAAATCCTATCGAGATGACAATTAAGCAAATGGCTGATAAAGTTTTGCAAGCCACCGGAAGTCATAGTAAAATCACTTATCTTTCTTTACCAGAAGATGACCCAAAAGTTCGACAACCTAACATAGATAAAGCAGTAAAATATTTAGACTGGAAACCGCGTGTTCAATTAGATGAAGGGCTGAAATCAACCATAGATTATTTTAAAACCCAACTAGGCATTGAAACCCAATAGAGAAATATAAGTCATTTTTTTAATCAAAAAAAACTAATAACTTTTTACTATATTTATAATTTAATGGATCGTGTAAGAAAATTTTTAAAAGATAGCGGTGATTTGAAATACCAAGTTGCTGATACATTGGCTGGTGAAATCTTGAAGGCTGCCCATACCATACGAGATTGTTTATCTAATGGAGGTAAATTACTTCTAATGGGTAACGGCGGAAGTGCTGCTGATTCCCAACACATTGCAGCCGAATTGATTGGAAGGTTTAAAAAAGAGCGTAAAGCAATACCTGCACTTGCTTTAACTGTTGACTCTTCCACATTGACTGCTCTTGGAAATGATTATGGCTTTGAGACTATTTTTTCTCGTCAAATCGAAGCCCTTGCAACTCCAAATGACGCCGTTGTTGGGATAAGTACTAGTGGTAATTCTAAAAATGTAATTCTTGCACTCAACCTTGCTCGAAAGATAGGCTCCAAAACGATAGGTCTTATGGGTCACGAGGGGGGAAACATGAAAGATTGTGTTGACATCGGTATTATAGTTCCATCCAATGATACGGCACGTATTCAAGAAGTACATATCACGATCGGTCATATTATTTGCGAAATTATTGAACAAGACCTTATTAATGAAAACAAAATTTAAAGCCTTTCTTGAAAGCGACCATCAACCTCGAGTCATGGTTGTAGGTGACCTTATTCTCGATGAGTATATATGGGGTTCAGTCAGCCGCATATCGCCAGAAGCACCGGTGCCTATACTTGAAACTAAATCAGAGAACCTGACTTTAGGCGGCGCTGCAAATGTTGCTAATAACCTTGTTGCCCTTGGATGTGAAGTTTATCTTGTTGGAGCAATAGGAAACGATGAAAAAGGTGACAAGTTACTCTCCCTTGTAGAAGAAAAAAAAATATTATCTCAGGGTATTTTTCGTTTTGTGCACAGACCTACCACATCTAAAATTAGAGTTATTGGTCATAATCAACAAATTCTTCGCATTGATAAAGAAGATAATCGGCCCATTACAGAAGAA
>JABGTQ010000198.1 GCA_018647025.1 Nitrospina sp.
AAAAAAATTTCTTATGAAATAGACGGAATGCCTGAGCAGTTAATGATACGTATCCCAGAAAAATTTCCCCATGGTGGAAAATTAAGAATCAAAGGTAAGGGACACTCTAAAGATAAAAAAAGAGGTGATCTGATACTTCAAGTTAAAGTAAGTCACTAATGCCTCGATACATTTCTTCACTAAATATTAACCAAGAATCGTCTCAATAAAATTTTTTTTTCACATGAACAAAGAAAAAATTACCAACCATTGGCGAATTTTTTTTTCGGACCTTTTAATTGGAACTTTCAAAAAACTTATTCTATTCGGATTCATTGGTTTTATCTTTGGCCTAATCGGTCTTTTCTTAATGAATCATTTTTTTATAGATGAATTGGAATGGAGTACATGGATTGTATCATTAGTCCTTATTTTATCATTCGGATGGTATACAGGGTTTGGTATTATTTTTGGGCTTATTGCCTCTATAATTCAAATTACCAGTAAAAAAATCACCGAAGCACTAGCCGGCATTCATGAACTGATTGATCTGTTGACGCATGGGGTAGTCGAAAAAATTCCTCGATTTAACAAAAACATTCCTCGTAATCAACTTGAAGATACGTTTGATGGTATCGGAAAAAATTTTCTCGAACAGTTGCGGCTTAAACAAGGAATCACGGCTTTTATATCACGTATCTTGTTTGGGACTATCCTTAAGGTAATTAAATTCTTCTTTCTAGATAATGTAGTCGAAGAGTTATCAAAAAAAGACGGTGATATCACATCATCTGATATCGAGCATGCAGTAAGGCGAGTTGGCGTTGAAATGGTAACAGAACCAATTTTAGAAAAATTTCTTTATATTCAAATTCTCAATATTTTCCTCTTATCAATATGCTTCAGTATTCCCATTGGAATTCTAATTTTTTTTTAAAATTACCAAATTAAGTTCTAGGTTAAAGTAATTCTAAAGAGAGGTGTACCAAAAAACTATTTTAGTCGTTTTTTTTTAGAGTTTTAAGGCTAATTTAAAAATCTGGTATATGAAAAAACCTACACTGGTCTAGCCAATTCTTTAACTGGAGGATGTTAAGTCAGTTTTTTTATTTGTTCTACAATTTGGCTACTATTTCCCAACCAATCAAAACGCTTCTTAGCCATATAGACTATATGGTCAATAGAGGCTAGGACTAGTTTGTTTTCAGGGTTTAAAATTGGCTTTTCATTAGTTGCTTTTTGAATACCCAAAATCTCTACAGGAAGATTAAGCTGAGTAGCTGCAATCTTTAAACATCCAAAGCTAAAATTCTGCGCATTCTCTCCCCAAGAACCCACTTTAGAATGGCTGATATAAATCTGATTCCCTCCCGAATTAGACGATAACTCACTATAGACTTTATATATTCCAGGATCTTCCAATTCCTGAACTAAAAGTCCCATTTGCAAATCAGTGGTACTGATACCTCCATCAATGCCAAAAGTACTCAGGTTTCCCAAAGTTTCAGAGCGACTACAGGTCATAACTGTGATTACTTGCGGCCAGTTTTTTTCGATGAGGCCTGCTGTGAGAGTATTGGTATCATCCAACGCAGGATCGGAAGCTGCAGAAGTAAAAACGCAAGCTTTAGCCTGACCCGCGTTCGCCCGCTCCAAAGTTTCCAAAGCTGAAGGTAGGCCCATAATAAATGTACCTATTTTTTGAGATAAAAAACTAGGTATTTCCCTGTCGTTATTAGGTAAATGTGAGGCTACCAAGACCCGAGGGATATGTTTGTAATCAGGGCTGTAGTCTAGTTCTTTCATTAATTCCATTGTCTCTGAATAGGATGGGACATTAACAATTAACAAGTGTCCTGTACCAGTATGTTTACCTTCGCCTTTCATTTTTTTTAATCTCCTTTGCATGGCCCGTTCTAGAATAATTCCTGTCAATATACCGAAGCAACCTATACCCAGCATGGATGTCAAAACAGTGACCCATCGCCCCTGAGGAGTAGCTGCAGAAACATCCCCATATCCAATCGTTGTTAATGTAATATAAGCGGTCCAAAGGCCATCTAAGAATGTCACATTCTTTTCGTAGGCTGACATTACAAACGCAAAAACTAATATCATTAAAAAAAAGACCGCACCCAAAACAATCAATATTCGAATTTCAGGTTGACTGAGTTTTTTGAGAATGCGTTTAAAAAAATAAAAATGCATGCTATTTATATCTGTCCAAAAAATATATTGTTAAGGAATAATTTTTGCGGTTTACTTCATTACAACAAAAAAACATATAAAACAAACATATGTTTATATTAACGGAGCTGATATGATAACTGTGTTAATCTAAGTCTGTTGCAAAAATAATTCTAAAACTTTGTTAATTGTCTAAAAATGAATTCGAGGAAATTTTAATTAAGTCTATGCTATTACTCAGAGCAAAATTAATTTTTTTTCTTTGCATTTTTTCTCCAGTTGTTTTTCTTTTACAAGGCTGTGGAGTTGGGCAGAACCCAATAGAGAAAATTCAACGCGAACTGCAAGACCAAAAAGAATACACTATTATTCTTAATGATATGCGTGAAGAAGGCAACTTCTTTCCTTCCTATTACCACCAATACCGAATTGATATTGGAGATCAAAAAATTCAGCGACCTTTCATCGAAGTAGATGAATCAATATACAAAAAAAATGAACCCTATTTAGGCATGGCTTTATCAGGTAAAACAGCTGATGGTGTAGTCACTAATACCCCCTTTCCCAACGGATATCAATATGTAGGGAATCCTCAATATGGTACCTGGAGAGAAAATGACCGTGGAGGTAGCATGTGGGAGTTTTATGGGAAATATATGTTGATGTCGCAGGTGATGAATTGGGCTGGATTCGGTCTTCAACGTAATCATTATAACGACTATTCGTCTTTCAGAGGCAGAGGACAACCTTATTACGGACCAAATCGGCAATATGGAACCGCCGGAACGGTGACACAAAAACAGAAACCTGATTTCTTTAAAAGAAAAATGGCGAAGAAATCTCGATCTCAAAACCGGTTTCAAAATAAAGTCGGCCAACGTATGGGTCGCAGTAAAAATACCTTTAGAAATCGTGGCTTCAGTTTTGGTAAATAACTATGAACCTTGATCATTTTTTATCTTCATTAACATACCTGGGCTCTTGCTTCGCTATACTTGCTGTTGGACATTGGGTATTTATTTTATTCCGCAGAAGTTATGCTATTCAATCTGAGTTGGTTGAAAAAGATAATGCTGCCTTTGCCCTCGTTCTTTGTGGTTATTATCTAGGATTGACCTTTTCTATTGGTGGAGTAATTGTCGGGCCTTCTACAGGACTAGAGAATGACTTAATAGACATGCTTGTTTATGGTCCTTTAGCAATAATTCTACTTAACTTGTCAGCATTGATTAATGATCGTTTTATTCTTAGTGAGTTTAATATTAAAAAAGAAATACTGCAGGATCAAAATTGCGGCACAGGGGTTATAGAATTCGCTATTTTTATTGCCACAGGGCTCAATATTTTTGGTGCGTTATACGGTTTGGGCGGATCTATGGTTACAGCCGTTGTGTTTTGGTTTATAGGACAGATCGTTTTGATATTGGCGAGCAAATATTACAACTTAATCACACAATATAATATTCACGAACAGATTGAAAATGACAATGTTGCTGTAGGAATAGGTTTTGCCGGAGCGTTAATTGCCATTGGTAACTTGTTGCGTGCAGCTTCAGCAGAAAATTTTATTTCCTGGCAAGATAATTTAACGACATTTATTATTTTTATAGGGATTGGAATCATCCTACTGCCCGTTATCAGAATGTTAACAGACCGTATTCTTTTGCCGGGACGTAGCCTGTCTGATGAGTTGGTTAATCAAGTAAAACCGAACCAAGGGGCCGCTTTTTTAGAAGCCTCTTCCTACATAGGCTCCTCTTTTCTTATCACTTGGTGCATTTGATTTTTGTTAGGGCACCATCAATTCATGTCGTCACCCCAAATAAAGAGTTCTGAAAAACTCAAACTTCAACGCCTAAGCTTTATCTTAAAGACCTGTATCTTTGCTACCGGGTGCGCCGCAATCGTGACTGAGTATACTCTAGCTACCTTGGCCAGCTACTTATTAGGGGATTCCATCCTTCAATGGACAATAGTGATATCTCTTATGTTGTTTTCTATGGGATTGGGAAGCCGCTATAGCCGAAAATACGAAGACTCATTGTTAAACCGTTTTATATTAATTGAGTTTGGCCTATCGTTTCTTTGTACTTTTTCTGCAATGTTCTGTTTTTGGATTTCAGCCTATACTATTCACTTTGGATTAGTGGTTTATAGTCTCGTTTGTATGATCGGGTTTATGACTGGGCTTGAAATTCCTTTAATTATGAGGATCAACCAAACTTATGAATCGTTAAGGGAAAATATTTCATCGGTCATGGAATATGATTACTACGGTGGGTTGTTGGGTGGAGCATTATTTGCCTTTGTTTTGCTTCCTTTTCTTGGTCTAACTTACACTCCCGTTCTCATCGGCAGCCTTAATTTACTAGTCGCTTCATTAGTCCTATGGAACTTTTCCAAACATTTGATACGGCCTCGCATTCTTAACATACAATTCGCAGTCCTTCTTATAATTTCAGTGCTAGCATTTTCTGTTGCTAAACCTATTGTTCTGTACGGCGAGCAACATAAATATAAAGATAAAATTATTTACCAAGAGCAAACTCGCTACCAAAAAATTGTGGTCACTCAATGGAAAGAAAATTTTTGGTTATTCATTAATGGGAGCACACAATTTAGTACTTACGATGAAGAAAGGTATCATGAGCCTCTGGTACACCCTGTGATGAGTTTGATAAAAGAACATAAAGACATTCTACTTCTAGGAGCAGGCGACGGTTTAGCCGCCAGAGAAATTCTAAAGTACCCTGATGTAGAAAGTCTTACTCTAGTGGATCTAGATCCTGCGATGACTCGCTTAGCCCGACAGCACAAAATGTTTCTTGAAATCAACCAAGGATCGCTCAATGATCCTCGTGTTCAAGTATTTAACAAAGATGCTTATCAATTCATGAAAGAGTCATCTGATTTATACGATGCCATTATAATAGACCTCCCCGACCCTAAATCAGTTTCCTTGTCACTACTATATTCACTTGGTTTTTATAAGATGGTTGAAAAACACCTCAAACCTTTTGGGGCTATGGTCACTCAAAGTACCAGCCCCTTATATTCTCCCGAGGCTTTTCTTTGCATAAAAAAAACAATACAGGCTGCTAATTTTTCGACCCTACCTTATCAGAATTCGGTACCAAGCATGGGTCAGTGGGGTTGGGTACTTGGCATACGTAAAAAAACAATGCCTGCTAAGCGGCTTAAGCAAAAAATAATAGAACAAAAATTATCAGATATTGAGACACGTTTTTTTAATCAGAATGCAATGATATCCATGGCATATTTCGGCAAGGGATTGTTTGAGAAAGAGGGGAAAATTGAACCTAACACTCAGTTCAATCACAATATTTTGAAGTATTATCAACAGGGAAGTTGGGATTTATATTAAAAGATTAGTTTAAAGACTTCATCCAACTGAATCACTCACTGGGTAGGATATTGGTAAATTGAAACTCCTCAACCATAGTCCCGAGTTGCATATCAAATTTTTTTTCGCCCCATTGCTCAATGGTCAAAAATTGTTTCCCCTGTTCATCCGAATAGTCCCAAGAAACAAAACTAAGCCCTTCCTCTGAACCGTCACGAAAAAACTCACCGATATCGTCTTCCTCAAAATGGAATGTTTCACCTTTCAACACAACTTTTTCAGGGGGGTCTTCATTTCGAACGATTTCTCCAGCGATATCGCCTTCCAACTCAGAAATAGACAGTTTATGACAAAAACTCCATTCAACTTCACCATCCTCCTCGGAGCGTTCTAAAAAAAATGTTTCGCTTCCAGAAGTCAACTCCCATTCATCGGAGACTCCACCCTCGTTCCACTGATAGTTATTACATGCAGAAACCCTATAGGTTTTTAAGTCGTAATCAACCAAAAAACCGACTTTAAGTTTACTGAGCACAAGATCTTCAATACGAAATTCTTCTTTTTGAAGTTCATCTTTTTTATTTTTAAAAAAATCGAAAACCATGATTACTTAATATTCATTTTGGCTTTAAGTGCAGCAAGACTATCGGAAACACCTGGCATTGAGGAACCTTCACCTAAAGCTTTATTAATTTGATCATCTACACTTTGCCCTGAATCAGCCATATCACCATAGGCTTGAGATAAGGATTCATCTTCTTCAACTTTGTCTCGCATTTTTTCAAGCATGGCTATGGTGCTATCGGATCCAACACGAGCAATTTGGGCATTTAATTTTTTTGTTGCAGCAGCTGTTTTAGAACGAGCACGTAAAGTGACAAGGTCATTCTCATAAGTCTGAATAGTCGTCCTTAGTTTTTCAACGTTTCGTTGCAATTGAAGAACCATGCTTTCCTGGGAGGTCACCTCTTTACTGAGTCGAAGAGCTTCTTTTCCTGCAACCTCTTTGCGTGAAAGAACATCGGTTGCCAATCTCTCTGCCTCAGAAGTATCCAGTGAACCTTGCTCGGCTTTTTGTAATAAAGCCATCGCCTTACTTTCATAGTCGGCGGCGAGCTTTTTTTTATTTTCCGCATCATTTCTCATGCGAATAACAATACTTTTCACTTGAGCCAGGCTTTTCATGGATTCTTCTAAATCTTTTTTGAGCTCACGTATGCCCTGCTCAGTCATTTTGATAGGGTCTTCAAACTTGTCCACTGCTGAATGTGCCTCCGCTTTACCTAGCCGCAGTATCCTTGTAAACAATCCATTCATTTTCATCTCTCCATTAAATTTATTATTTAACCATTTGTAAAGGAAACCAGTTCGCTGGCGTATTCAGCCAATGCAAGACTCAATGCATCAATGCTTCCTTCTAGTTCATTTCGATCTAGGTTTTCTGTTTGCAGAGTATCTCTAAATAGCAGTGTTGTACCTTCTTCATCAAGAACAAAAGCCCCGTGAACCAAGGTACGATTGATTTGAAGAATACGTTTACAGAAATCAGCTGAATTCTGGGGCATCGGTATGATGACTTGCTCAAGAATTAGAATAGGAGACTCACAATCTATCACCAGATTATTAATTCCTCGTTCATCATCATTTATAACAACTAACTCTTCCTTAGTATCCTCATGGCTTATGGAGAACCCCATATCCATTATAAAACTTTTTACTTTGTCAAAATCAGACATTATTATCTCCTATTACTTTTTTAAAAATTCAGAACTTAGAACGCGATATGCTTCATTTAATTGGCGTGTAAGGTTTTCAGCAATCATTTTTTTTTCTGGGTCAGAACAATGAAGATCTGGATGGTATTTTTTCAACTGGCTTTTCCAAGCATTTTTAATAATTGTCTGATCGGACCCAACAGGTATTTCTAGATTAGCATAATATTTGGCTAAAGGATCGGGGGCAGAAAAATTATCTTTACACTCCGACTGTTCCTGAAAGTTAATTGTTTTATCAGACGACGAATAGTTTTCAAAAAATTTATTCTTCAGCACAAAATCATTAAATTCGGCTTTAGCAATTTTCAGAATACGTTTAATCATTTTACTATGGATAAACTAGGTAATTCAATATTGGTTGAACTTATAATAGAAATACCGATTTCCGGGTATGTGTGAACAGTATAAAAGGTATTTGTTTCCGAGCTTAAGACCAAACCGGTAAAAGGCAATGGTACCTCATAGTCTTCCGAACTAGCAGTAAACACATGAGTCAATGTATCTGAAAGAGAAACATCACCCAAAAAACCAGTGTAGTCATCCATAGCATTAAAAATCTGGGAAACATGTTCAACATTAACTCGATACTTTAGGTCCCCATATTGATATTCCTGGTTATGAATGATACCCGGTTTTAAACATTTAGATTCCAACGAGTTTTCAGGTAAATTATGATCAAAACAGGTAATAAATTCGGTGAGACAGTCACTTCCTTTACGACTTATCACTCGATGGCTCTTACCAATTATACTAACTTTAAGTGTCACTCCATTACTGAGAGCCCAATCAACACTTTGAAATATTCGCACAAAGTAATCTGGGGTTTGCTGGTAAAGACTAAAGTAGATTGATTTACTCATATATTTAAAGACATTTTTTTAGTAATTTTCTAATGATAACTTTGGGAAACAAAGTATCATGGCATTTCAAAACAACTTTACAGCAAATAAAAAATCAGCAGAAAAGTAATACTGATAATTATTTACATAGTCGGCAATCAAAGATAACTACATAAATGCAATTCTAAATTTTTAGGGTTTAACTTTACTAGTTACATATACCTACAAAAGGTCTTTATTCTTTTAGCTTCATACAACTCTTGATGATTAGATTGCTATATTGTAATAGTTGTTAATTATAACCGTAAAATATTATTTAAATAGGTATTACATTTTGAGTACTAAATTTTTTATTTTTTTATGCATTTTTATTGGAGGTCTTTATTTTTTGTGGCCTTTAATA
>JABGTQ010000199.1 GCA_018647025.1 Nitrospina sp.
AAATTTTTAAAAAACTTTCGACAGGATCCCTTTATTTTTAATTTTAGAAAGTTTGTTGAATTTGTAAAACGTGATTATGTCCCTGGGGCTCATTTTATGAAATATAATTTTCACTTATCGGTTGGATATTTAAATAAAAAGTCATCAGATGAAGCTATCGCCCGTCATATGGAATTTTATTATTTTGCGCCTTTATTAGCGCGTTCTATTTTTTCAAAAACCGCATCGTATTTAAAAAATAGACAAGAACCGGATCTAGCTGAGAAAATTATTATGAAAACGCGACAGCTAATCACGCAAAATGGCTTAAAATCCCTTTCCTAATTGCCTTCAGGTGAAAAGATTCACACCGGCCTATATTTATTATTTGTAAGATTTTTCCTGTAATCGACATAAACCAGCAGCAATACTTCCAAGAATACAATGAGTCAATGCTGAGATAGCCCCTGGAACTGTTGCTAAGGTAAAATCCGGGAAGTTGCTTCTGGCAAGTTCTGTTGCCAGACCAGAATTTTGCATCCCAACCTCAATAGATATTGTTTGAGAGTTTTTGTCATTGAACATGAAATATTTTGATAAAAAATATCCGAGCAAAAATCCTAATGTATGCAAGATGACAACCGCAAGAATAAGTGTAGATCCCGTTGAAAAAATCTCTTCTTTTTTCACTGCAAGAATGAAATCGACTATGAACACGATCGACATCACGGCGATAAATGGCGTGTAAGGATTAATTTTTTTAACCCATTTTCTGAAATAGTGGTTGAGTAATGCCCCAACTACCACGGGCAGAATAACTATTTTAAAGGTATTAACCAGTAGTCCTCTAGTGTCTACTTGAATGGGTACTCCAATCGAATTACGTGAAATAGATTCGATCATTAGCGTGGTTAGTAATGGCGTTATGATAACCGCGGCAAGAGTAGAAACTGTTGTAAGACTCACAGAAAGAGCGATATTACTTCTTGCAATAAAACAAACAACGTTAGACGCAGTTCCTCCAGGGCAACAAGCAACTAAAACGATTCCGATGACATAGTCCATCGGTAGATCTAGAAGAGTTCCTAGAGAGAACCCTAAGAGGGGCATGACGGTATATTGCAGTCCAATACCAAGGGCGATGGACTTGGGAATTTGAATAACTCGTAGAAAATCCTCCAGATTTAGAGTGAGTCCCATGCTCAGCATAATGATTCCAAGAAAGAGTGGAATCCATGTAGGCTGGAACCATGTGGCTGTTGAGGGATTCCATAAAGCCAAAAATGCCCCTCCAACAACCCAGACCGGAAAAAAATTTGCTAGCGTGATGAAAAATTTTTCGACTCGACTCACAGTTTAGATTTTTGCGCAATAATACTGGAGAAAGCTTCTTTCCCATCATCGTACATCTGGTAGCGAATAACTTTAAAATCTTTGAAAATTTCGAGAAGTTCGTTATGTTTTAGGAGATATTTTTTTGGGAAGCGGGAGTACTTTAGATAGTCGGTATTGAAGGTTTCGATCAAGACCATACCACCAGGTTTAAGTGAGTCCTTTATCTGGTCAAATAAATCTCTCTGCAGATAATAGGTGCAAATAATTACATCGTATGAGTTTTTTTTGAGTTGATAGTTTTCAAGATCAACTACACGGGTTTGAATTGTGGTATTGAATTGTTTTGCCAGTTGCTGTGCTTTATTGAGTCCTATGGGAGAAACATCAAGTCCTAGCACCTCAAATCCTTGAGTTGCAAGATAAACTCCGTTTCGACCTTCACCCATGGCCAAATCGAGTGCTTTATTTTTAGGAAGAAGACTTATATTATCCTTCAAGAATGGAATTGGTTCGGTGCCATAAAGAAATTCTTCCATGTCGTAATATTTATCCCAGCGAGTCTGGTCATTTGAAGCTGCTGAGACAACCATCGGTGTGAAGGCACTTAAAATCAGGAAAAAAATAAAGTTAAGTTTTTTGCACAAGTTATTTGAGGAAAAAAACATAAAAAAAGTCCTTTAAATTAATATAATTTAATTCTATTAGAAGACAGCGACCTGTCAAGGTGAATTCCCGTTTACACACGATGTTGGACATTGTAGAATTGTATTAATAAATAAAAATGACAGGTGCAAACTAAACCAAGGACGAAGTTTTTAGGGAGGATAACAGATGCAATTGTGTTTGCGTTTTTTAGCGATTTTAACCGGTTGGCTGATAGCCCCTGCGGTTTTAATTGGTGTTTTATCAGTTGTCTACGCCGAAACTGTAAAAATACAACCTATTAAAATTTCCTCTGATCAAAGATATGAAAAGTACTTGGATGGCACCATTTTGGATAAAAAAAATAGTTTGATGTGGATGAGTAGCGATTATTGGCTGATGGAACACAAGTGGGTTAATTGGTACACCGCGAAAGAGTATGTTCAGCGTATGAACAATAAAAAATTTGCAGGATATAACGATTGGCGTTTACCATCCGTTAAAGAAGCTAGTTTGCTTTATGAAAGGCGCAAACGAAATACGGATAAGGATGGTGATAAAATTTTTATTGATAATATTTTCCCAAAAGGAGCGGGCTGGAGTACTTGGACCAGTGAAGATAAAAAAAATAAAGCTTTTGTCGTTTCTTTTAAGGATGAGGGAGGCAAGTCGTTTCAAGATAAGGTGACAGCTACTGATGCGTTTTTAAGGCTTGTTCGCCATCCGACGCCACAATGATTTTTTTTAATCCAAAGAGTATTATTTTTTTAATATCCAACGAAGACGTTCGATTTAAGTATCATAGAATAATTTAGTATTCAGAGGATGTTAAGAATTATTACCTAAATGACCTGAAAAACTGATGATAAAATATAAGACTATATTGTTTGCTGGAATTCTGACTTCTATTTTTTTTTCTTTAAATTCAGCAAAAGCATTTCACAAAGACGTTTATTATCCTCGTGCTCC
>JABGTQ010000200.1 GCA_018647025.1 Nitrospina sp.
AAATGAGGGTTAAATAAAGATGCTTCACCCAGTTAAAGTTTACGATCCATCTGGAAAATTAAAAAAAGTTATTTCCCAAAAAATTCTAAACAGAAGGTCTGATGAAATATGTCTTAACCCGTCTTTATTTAGTAAGCAAACCAAAGGTAGAAAAAAAAAGGTTCAACCAATTTAATAGAAATAATTTCTTTTTGTAGACTCAATGTTTAACTACCGCGTTCTGTGGAAGTGAATTTGTAGTTTGTACCTTTCTCCCTTGCCCTTTTAAACTGAGCAGCTTTTTATATTCAATGAGACACTTTTAAAATCACCCGAGTGTAAAAGAGCAGGGTGTTTTTTAAAGTGAATTGCCAATACACCTTCCCTAGATCTTAATAATTGAATTTTTATTTAAAACGATAATTAGTTAAGTTCGTGAGCCATTCGGATGGCTTTAATATGCGCAAAAATATTCTGTCCTGATTGAATATTGAGGTGGCTCAATGACTTTCGAGTAATTGTTGCCAAAATAGAGCAACCTATATCGAGCTTAACACTAACCTTACACTTATCGTCGACGCTAGGTATCGTTTTTATTACCTTGGCGGGTAAAACGTTGAGGACACTAGTCTTGTTTTCTATGGGTGCGACGGCTAAAGTTATGTCTTCCGCTCTAATATGTATACGTAATCGGTCTCCGGGGAAAACCTCGCGCCGAGGTACATAGAGGGTATGAGAATTAAACTTAAGGACGGTTAATTGAAATTCTTCGTCTTGTCGGATTACAGTAGTATCCAGAATGGTGCCAACTAATTTGTGCCCGAGATGTTGTCCGAGGTGAGGATGAGATAACACTTCTTCTACTGGTCCTGCAGCAATTACCTTTCCTTGGTCCATCAGCAACATAGTGTCAACAAGTTGTAGTACCTCATTTAGAGAGTGAGTGACGTAGAAAATTGGGATATTTAGCTCGGATTGCATCCGTTGAAAGTAAGGAAGGATTTCTTGTTTACGTTTCATGTCCAATGCAGCCAAGGGTTCGTCCATCAATAATAGACGTGGACGGGTCAGAAGAGCGCGCGCTAATGCAACGCGTTGTTTTTCTCCACCAGATAGATTACGGGGATATCTACTTAGAAAAGATACTAAGCCCATGATCTCAACGATCTGGCTAAAAAGAGAATCATCGATTTCTGGGGCGAGCCGTTTCAGACCATAACGGAGATTTCCTTCAACGTTTAGATGAGGGAATAGGCGCATTTCCTGAAAGACATAACCTATGTTTCTTTTATTGGGTGGGATGAAAATCTTCCTACTTTCATCTTGCCATATTTCCTCATTGATTTTTAAAAATCCTTTAGGCGCTCGCTCTAAACCAGATATGCAACGCAAAAAAGAGGTCTTGCCGCTCCCCGATGATCCAAATAGGACAGTGAAACCATGAACTGGAGTCTCAATATCAATATTAAGTTTAAAATCACCTAACGCAATCTTAAAATTGGCAGATAATAGGTTCATGAAAAATTAACAGGTAGTTTTCTGTTGACATAGTAAACAATGAATAAGACCAAGAAGGTAAAAGACAATAAGCCTCCAGATAAAAAATGGGCGTGAGCATAGTCTAAAGTTTCTACTCGGTCATATATTTCAATAGATAGAACTTTTGTTTTACCTGGGATACTTCCGCCAACCATAAGGACAACTCCAAACTCACCTAGGGTGTGGGCAAACCCCAATACAATAGCAGTAATATATCCACGTAAAGCCATTGGGCTCGCGACGGTCCAAAATGCGTCCCATTTCGAAGCGCCAAGGGTCCAGGCTACTTCAAGAGGTCCTTTCCCAATTGAATCGAATGCGTTATAAAGTGGTTGCACCACAAATGGCAAGGAATAAAACGTTGAAGCAATGACAAGACCCGTAAAGCTAAACGAAAGATGGGACCCAGACAGAGCTTCAACGGGTTTTCCTATCCATCCATTGGGGCCAAGAAGGATTAGCAAATAAAATCCAAGAACAGTTGGGGGTAAGACGAGTGGTAGGGCTACAACAGCCTCAAAAACTGGCCTAAACCGATTTTTAGTGTGAGCAAGCCACCAAGAAATTGGAATGCCAATCACAAGTAATACAATAACGGTACACCCAGCAAGCTGTAACGTTAAAATAATAGGCTGATAATTAAAGTTTAAAATATCCATGCTGTTCTGTGATTAAGAAATGTTTTAAATAAAATATTATGATAATTCGTAACCATATTTTTTAATAACTTCTTTTGCTGGGCCGCTCTTTAAAAAATTCCAAAGATCCATTGCACCCTTATTATTTTTAGCTCTTGTTAAAACAACAATATCTTGTTTAATAGGGTCGTAGTATTCACTAGGAATGTCTATGCGATTTCCTTTTAGGTTGTTATTTGGGTCCAAAACCTGCGATAAGGCTACAAACCCTAACTCAGCATTGTTAGAAAAAACGAAATGAAATGCTTGACCAATATTTTCACCTTGTACTATAAGAGGTTTAAGTTTGTTCAATAGGCCAAGTTTTTTTAATGTTTGAAGAGCAGCCCTTCCATATGGAGCAGTGGTAGGATTAGCCATTGCAATGTGAGAAAATTTTTTGACAAGAAATATGGACTTTAAACTATCAGATATTATATTTGGCTTGGGGCTCCATAATGTGATTTTCCCAATTGCGTAACTATATTGAGTCCCGGAAATAGCTATACCTGATTGTATTAGTAACTGGGGTCTAAGTTCGTCAGCAGAAAGAAAGATATCAAAAGGAGCACCGTTAATTATTTGGGCATAAAGTTTTCCAGTGGACCCAGAAATAATTACTACCTTATGGCCGGATATTTTTTCAAATTCTTTAGCTATGGATTTGAAAGGGTTGTGAAAATTTGTAGCGACAGCGGCATAAATTTCATTAGCGTGGGAAACAGCTATTGGATTAGAAAAAACCCATAAGAATTTAATAACAAAAAGTATGCTGAAAATTTTTTTACACTTAGATTTTTTTGCATAAGTAATAAGCTTGACCATAGCGTTATGTATACTAATATATAACGCTATGGTCAAGCTTGTTTTTATTATCTTATAAGATGAATTGATTAAATTAAGAATGGTGGTGAATAATAGAAAAGCTATAAGGATGTTATCTGTTTTAACTTTAAGTTTTCTAGTTCTATTTTTCTTTTTATTTTACCTGAAGAAATATGATTGTTTACATGAATAATAGCTTTAGGGTTAAAGTCTATACTCTGGTAAAGCTTTCCATTGGAATGGGTTAGCCCAGGCTTAGTTATATTAACGCTAGTACCTTTTATAGCTTCAACCATAAGCTTAGTTCCTAAAATAATAGGTTTAGTCATTAAAATAAATTGAGAATCATTTTTATCTAGTTCAATTGAATTTTGAAATAAAATGTTTCCACCGTCTATTGTATTGGTAACATAATGTATTGTTGCTCCCAAAAGTTGGGGTTCTAAATTGTAAATAGGCCAAAAATTACAGGAAGTACCTCGGTAGAATTGAGATAAGCCAACATGAAGGTTTAAAATTTGATTTGGATATAAATCAAGGTATTTAGAGCATAATAAACTGGTTCCAAAAATTATTATTAATGCTGGATTAAATTTATTAATAAGTTTTATTGTTTTGTTCTCGTTCAGGCACCCTTTTTCAATGTAAAAATTTTGAGGATTATTTTGAGCATTGTTGCACTTAGAAAATAGAAATAAAGATT
>JABGTQ010000201.1 GCA_018647025.1 Nitrospina sp.
CTCAGGTAAATATTTAGAAAAATATAATACTAATGTAAACATATTACCTAATATGACCATTTTTTGACTATAGTTAAGAAATATTGAGTAAAAATTGAATTGCTGTAAAAAATTTCACCATGAAATATGATAGTGTATATTATCTACTCAATTTTATGTCGTTTGTATGAAAGATGGCCTGCAAAAACTAACTGATCAAATCAAAATATTTGGGAAAGAAAACCTCTCTGATATTCTTCATTATACTGCTATAGGGCTAAAATCAATAATTGGCTGCCACATGGTTCGGGTCTACCTAGAGGACCTACACCAAGGTATTCTCATATGTCAGTATATGACCGACCAAAAGAATCCATACGAACAACAAGTTACTAAATTTATTTCTCCACGCGACTCTATAACTAGCCAAGCTTTTTATGGGAACAAGATTATTCGATCGTGGGATTTGCCTGAGGGATTTATTAAGTACAGGAATCCATTTGAAAAAATATCAGGAGTTCAAACTTCTGTTGTCTTTCCCATAAATCATGAGTTACGACCTATAGGATCTCTTACTTTAGACTGGAAAAAGGAAGGAGCCTTTGTATCAAATGAGGAAATTGATGCAGTAAGTATTTTTTTATCAAATATAAGTACCATTGTAGACCGGGCCAAACGATTCCATCAGCAGATATCATTTTCAAGACACCTTGACCTTGCTCGAAAAAAGGAAGCGGCATGGATGATCGTTCGATCAGCTGTGAAATTAATAGACAATGTTGCTCTAGCGTCAGTATTTATTCCTGCCTCATCAAAGTTTTTAAAGTCAAACCAAACTAATCCCACAGATCAAGTCGAAATAATAGCTGTGTATTCGAAAAACAAAGACGATGTTCCAAAATATTTTGATAAAGAATTACTAAGTGTGTTGAATGATGAAAATTTAATCAACCGAATGGTTAAATACGACAAAATAAATGGCCTGATTATGCAAAAAAAAAATCAGGAATCAACCTATATAAAAAACATCTTGGAAGAAAATTTTGAACGGAAAGAAGTCATTAAAAGATTAGAGCTAGCATCACTCTATCAAATTCCAAGGTATAACCATATCAGTGGTAAATTTATTTGCTCTGTGAATTATTATACCAACAAAATTTATCAATTTTCTCCGATAGAAATTCGTCTATTAGAAGAGCATGCCGCCATGGTTGAGAAAATTATTTTAAGGGACAGTTCTGAGCACATAGAAATTGAAATCCTGGGAGAAATTGAAGAATTAATCTCAAGCAAGCATGAGTCGCTACCAATTTTTCTACACAAGATTCTAAACAAAACTTCAGAGTTAATTGGCGCAGACAGTGGAACTATTTCCATATTAAAAATTATAAATGAAAAATCCTGGTTAGTAGTTGAAAATAACGACGGAAGCCTATTAGGTGCTAAATCACGAGGATGGACAAAAAACAAAATCCCTGCTATGCCAGTTGGTGGAGATGATATAGCTGATACTCTAAAGTCACTTAACGGATATTGCGCCCACACCGCCCAGCCTATAATACTTAAAGACGTACAAGACGCTGCTTTAACTAAAGGCTTTTATAAAAACCTTTCTCCTTCAATATCTTCTGAAATGTCTGTACCTATAATATTTGGGAATAGCGTTATTGGCGTTATCAACCAGGATCACTTTCAAAAAAATTATTTCACTATTGAACATAGGCGAATTGTCCAAATTATTTCAAGTCTAATCAGCCAAAAAGTTAACAACTTAATTCAAATACAAGAGCTTAAACAAGAGATAACAAAGTTGCGCCAAGAAGTTGAGTACAGAGATCCAAAAGTTTCTTCATACTATTTCGGGAATGTTATTGGACGAAGTAAAACTATCCATCAATTAGTAAATAGAATTAATACAGTCGTAGAATCGGTATGCAACAGAATGCTTAAATGGGATACCGCTCAATCCTCAGAAGCAAACATGGGCCTACCTTCACTTCTAATTCATGGAGAAACCGGAACTGGCAAGGAGTTTTTTTTTAACAATATATATTCTCGCATAACAGAAATTTTTAAACAAAAAAATGGAGATGATTTTAAGCTTATTTTAAGAAAAACTAATATTGCTGCATATAGTGGAGAACTTACTTACAGCGAATTATTTGGACATAAAAAAGGAGCCTATACAGGAGCAGAGTTTAGCCGACAAGGTATTCTGGAAGAAGCTAACGGAGGAGTAGTATTTCTTGACGAAATTGGTGATGCCGATCCAAAAACACAAGTACAACTACTTCGCTTCCTTGACACAGGGGTTTTTATCCGCCTAGGAGAAAATCAACCTAGATATTCACGTATTTTCCTTATAGCAGCAACTAACAAAAATTTACGTAAAGAGATAGATGCAGGAAGGTTTCGTGAAGATCTATACCAACGATTAAATTCATTAAACTTTCGGATTCCAACCCTTAACGAACGACAAGAAGACATATCAGATCTAGCAACCCACTTTCTCGGAATACTATTTCAGACATATAAAAAAGGGCATACAGACGAGGCCTGTCCCCGAATAGATACAAAAGCCATTGAGTACCTAAACAAACACAACTACCGAGGCAATGTACGAGAATTAAAAAATATACTTATGAGAGCTATGATGTTTCGTCAAGGCTCATTAATCAGTTTTGAGGATATTATTGAAGCGTGTCAATCAGAGCACCCTGAAAATACAGACCATTCTAAGAAGATAGTTAACCATGTAGACTTAATTTTAAAGCAACTAGAAGTTGGTGAAGGTGATTTTTGGTCTCAAGTTCATAAACCTTTCAAAAAAAATATAATCACAAGAGGCACTGTGGTAGATTTAATACAAATTGCCCGAAACCGATATCAAGCTAACCTTCCTGGATTAGCAGTAAAATTAAGGGCATGTAATCTAAACTACCAAACCAACTCAGAGGAATTAAAAAAGTTCACAAGTTTTAAGAACTTTCTTTATAAAACTGTAAAAATTAGCGAACATAATTAAATGATTTCTATTATAAATGTGGACGGCAAAAAGAATAATTGATAAAATAAAAGTAGCAATATACGTGAGTATTTTTTCATTCCTCGCGCATTCACTCAAAACTAATACTAAATATACATAATGAACCTGAATTTATATTTTGCTTATTACGCATAATGGTTCATTCATAATCAAGGAGCCTTCGTAAATGACCACAGCACTCGTTGCCGAAAAATACAAAGTTAAAGATCTCTCGCTTGCAGAATGGGGTCGGCAAGAAATAATTCTTGCTGAAAATGAAATGCCTGGCCTTATGGCTCTGCGTAGCAAATATGGCAAATCAAAACCCCTTAAAGGCGCACGAATTGCTGGATCGCTTCATATGACAATTCAAACCGCTGTCCTTATCGAAACCCTTATTGAACTGGGCGCAGATATTCGCTGGGCATCATGTAATATTTTTTCCACTCAAGATCACGCAGCTGCAGCAATAGCTGAAAAAGGTATCCCTGTGTTTGCATGGAAAGGAGAAACAGAAGATGAATATTGGTGGTGTACTGGTCAAACTTTATTGTTTAAAGATGGTCCAAATATGATTCTTGATGACGGCGGTGATCTCACAGCTTATGTACATGAAAAACACCCGGAGCTGATACCAAATATTAAAGGTATCACAGAAGAAACCACCACCGGCGTTCATCACTTGTATAAGATGATAGAAGAAAACGTTCTAAAAGTTCCGGCAATGAATGTTAATGACTCTGTCACAAAATCTAAGTTTGACAACTTATATGGTTGCCGAGAATCTCTAGCTGATGGAATTAAGCGTGCTACTGATATTATGATAGCAGGAAAAGTTGTAGTTGTTGCAGGATATGGTGATGTTGGGAAAGGCTGTGCGAAGTCCATGAAAGACCTCGGAGCTCGTGTAATCATAACTGAAATTGACCCTATATGTGCCTTGCAAGCAGCAATGGAAGGTTATGAAATTACAACAATGGAAGAAGCTGTTAAAGAAGGAAATATATTTGTTACAACTACTGGTTGTAGTGATATTATCCGCATTGAGCACATGGAAGTAATGAAGAATGACGCAATCGTCTGCAACATAGGACATTTTGACGTCGAGATTCAAGTCGAAACACTAAACAACTATCCTGGCATTAAAAAAATAGAAATCAAACCGCAAGTAGATAAATACACATTTACAGATGGTCGTAGTATTATTCTTTTAGCAGAAGGTCGATTGGTTAATTTAGGTTGTGCTACAGGTCACCCTTCATTTGTGATGTCCAATTCTTTTTCAAATCAAGTATTGGCGCAGATCGAATTATTTAATAAAAAGTATGAAGTAGGTGTTTATACATTACCAAAAGAACTTGATGAAGAAGTAGCAAGGTTACATTTGGACAAACTTGGTGTCAAACTTACTCGCCTGACACCTGAGCAAGCAAGTTACTTGAATTTGCCAGCTGAAGGTCCATTTAAACCAGAACATTATCGTTACTAAATCATATTAAAGGCGTTCCTTGCATATAAAAGGAACGCCTTTAAATATACAAAATATTAAACTATTCAGCTAACGTAGTTACTTGTTTTTCTCAATTCATTTATTTTTCGAATCATTATCAAGTAGTTTTATTTTTTTAAAAATTCTTCCATCAACGGAATGATTTCATCAGTTGCATCCTCTACCACCAAATGTCCAGCGTTAAGAATCTCGTGAACTTCAGCTAACGGAAAAATTTCTCTCCACTTATTTAAAAATTTTATATTAAAGCAAAAATCTTCAATACCCCATAGGATCAAAATTGGGAGTCCTTGAAAGTGCTTTAGATTATTTTCGATATCCTTTATAACAGAATAGCTTGGCACACTTGCATCCATTGGAATATCTTGGACAAATTTTAAGTTTGCTATACGGTTTTCAAACGAATCATAAGGTGCTAAGTATCCATCTCTAATATTTTTCGTTAATTGTTTTCGACGCATTAGTCCAAATCTTAATACCCCCCTAACAAAAAGATTTAAATTTTGGATTGCAATAGTCCCCAATAATGGGATTCTGCACAAATTAATCCGAAGTGGAATATTAGAAGACAAAAATGAGGCCGTATTAAAAATTACCAGTCTTTTAATTAACTCTGGTTTGCGAACAGCCAAACCCATGCCAATGGATCCACCCCAGTCGTGCACTACTAATGAAATATTTTTCAAATCAAGAAAATCGACAAGCTTTTCAAGATTATCTATATGGGTGGCAAGAGTATAGTTATAATCTTGTGGCTTGTCTGAAAAGCCGCACCCAATATGATCCGGCGCAACACATCGATACCGATCTTTAAAATTTTTTATTAGGCTACGGTAATAAAATGACCAGGTAGGATTTCCATGAAGAAAAAGTAGGACTTCCCCTTCTCCTTCGTCAAGATAGTGAAGATTGAAGGGCTTGAGGTCAAAGTAATTAGAAGTAAAGGGATATAAGGTCCTAAAAGAATCGAAATTATTTACCACTCTACACCCAGCATAAGGGAATTAAGACCGCTCCCGATACCAAGTAAAGCTATTCGATCACCACTTTCCAATAAGCCTTTTTCCGCTCCTAACGCAAGTGTTGAAGGAAGTGAAGCAGCTCCTGTATTACCTAAGTATTCGAGAGTAGAAAAATCTTTTTTTAATTCCAGAGATAAAGTTTCATAGAGAAGCTTACGATGACCATGGCCTACCTGATGGCAAAATACATGATTCACATCATCATTAACCCACTCAAGAATATTTTTTGTATGATCCCAAGTCTGACCAGCAAGACCACAGCCCTCACGCATCATAGTTTCAGCATCTGTTTTCATAAGTGGTAACCAATTATCAATTTGAGCTTTGGAGTCATCATTTCCGCGACACAAATTATTAAATTGACTTGCAGCTTGACTGTAACCACCAAGTAATCGATGCTTATTTTGTGTTAAGTCTTTATGGACAAGTACAACGCCAACAGCGGCGGATGCTATAGTAAGAGAAGCAAAGGAAGCCTTAATTTCACTGCGTGTAAGACTAGGATTATTTAGCAGTGATTCAATAGTGCTGTCAACCAATGGTCCTCCATTTTCACCAGCAACAACTAACCCAGCCTGAATCTGCCCCAGTTCAATCATATTTGCAATATTTATCATTCCATTAAGAACACCTAAACAGGCATTAGAAATATCATAAACTAAATTATTTTTAGGAAGCCCTAGATTATGATGGACTAGTGCCGCTGTTGCAGGTTCCAAAAAGTCACGACATACGGAAGCATTGATTAAGCAACCAATGTCTTCTTGATTAATTCCAGAATTTACAATTGCTAATTTTCCAGCTATTGAGGAAACCTGACTGGGTGAAGTACCGGGGTTCCAAAATCGTCGCTCTTTGATTCCAGTCATCATTTCCAACCTACCATAAGGTAGCTTTAAACGATCGTAAACCGGGGCTAAACGTTTTTCAATATCATCAGAGGTAACAATATTATCAGGAAGATGACAAGCTAAAGCTTCAATATATACATTTTTGAAACGCACAGTTTAAATATCCTTAAGTATATAAAGTTCTACTAACCTACCTTATTTGCATTTCATAATATTTTTTATAAAGTAAAGAACTAGAAATAAGTTTTTCATGGGTTCCAAACTCGACAATCTCCCCTCTATCTAAAACAATGATCGAATCAGCATGCTTAATAGTTGATAAGCGGTGAGCAATAACGAAAGTTGTTCTATGTTTCATTAGATTATGCAAAGCATCCTGTACATATTTTTCGGACTCAGTATCCAAAGCAGATGTAGCTTCATCAAGCACAAGAATAGGAGCATTTCGAAGAACGGCTCTTGCAATAGAAATTCGTTGACGTTGACCACCAGAAAGCTTGATCCCACGCTCACCAATGACAGTGTCATAACCATCTTCAAAACCGGTAACAAAAGAGTCTACATACGCTGCTTTTGACGCTTGAATTATTTCAGCTTCTGATGCATTGGGTCTTCCATAGGCAATATTTTTTCTAATACTGTCATTAAAAAGAAAAGTTTCCTGAGACACAAGAGCCAAGTTATTTCTTAATGATTTTAGTGTGTAATATTTAATATTAATTCCATCTATTGAAATACTACCCGCAAAAGGTTCATGAAAACGAAATAAAAGGTCCACTAGTGTCGTTTTCCCTGCTCCACTCATACCAACAATTGCAAGAATTTTTGATTTTTCTAATTTTAAATTTACTTTAGTTAAAACAGACGTTTTTCTAGAAGGATATTTAAATGAAACATTTTCAAATGTAATACTATTATTAACACCGGTAAGTTTTATGTTCCCTTCTTTTACTTTTTCCTCTTCTAAGTCAAGTATAGAGAAAACTCTTTCAGCACCTGCAATAGATACCTGGAAACTGGCAAATATTTTTAAAAGTATTCTTACAGGTGTATACATCATAAAAAGTCCAACAATAAAGGCAATAAAAGTTCCCTGACTTACTTTATCCGTCAAAACCTGAAACCCACCATACCAAAGAATTACTGATGCACTAATCACACCTAAAACCTCAAGAAAAGGTGAGGTTATTTCCATATATTTAACATTTTTTTTCGTGACACGAAGAAAGTTATTGCTGTAACTATTAAATTTTTTTTCTTCGACGGACTCCATACCAAATGCACGAACTAACTTAATACCAGAAAATGATTCAACAATAGTTGAACTAATATCAGCAAGAATTTCCTGACCTTTGTGACTTAATTTTTTTAACTTCCTCGCTATATTTGATATCGGCAAAACCATCACTGGTATTATTAATATTGAGATAAGCGCCCAGTCCCATTTTAGATAAAAAATCCACCCTAACAGCGCTATCAAGGTAAACGAATTTTGAACGAGCTCCTTTATCGTACGGGTAACAGTTGACTGCATAATAGCGACATCATTTATGAGCCTTGATATTAATTGACCAGACTCATTATTTTCAAAGAAATTAAATGGGAGTTTGTGAATATGAGAAAATAGCTTTTCCCTTACATGAACAACTAAATCCAAAGAAACCCCCAATATGATAATATTCTGTACGTACACTAAGGATGCTTTAATCGAGTAGAGGATAATAAGAGCAATTGGTATCGCCTTAAGCATAAAAAAATCTTTCTCAACAAAAATATCATCAAATGTTTTTTGAATGAGCGGGACAGGCGAACTTGCAATCACTCCAACGATTACTGAAAAAAATATGGCCAACGAAAGCTTTTTCTTATAAGGTTTTAAATAACCAAAAAGCCTTTTATAAATTTTTATTTTCACTAGAATAGATTTGAATTATTAAATAAATTTAAAATAAAAAGCCCCCATACATTGATTAAAAATCAATGTATGGGGACCTTTTAATACATTAGTGGTATGCAATAACATGGAGCAGACTAAAAAAGGATAGTTTCCATAACACAAGAGCTAACCTGTTAAAGACGTTACTTTAAGCTCCGACCTTTTTAGGTAAAAAATCCTCTAAAGATGCGCCGTTAGCAATTGCTTCTTCCATCATTTTAACGGAATCACGAATACCGGCTTCACAAACTTCTAAAGTGATTTCCTTAATATCTTTAGAAAGAGCGTATGCCATAACTCTATTTTGGGTATTATCCCTCATAAAACCTTTAGGAACTAGTTCGAGTCTATTATTTGCCTTTTCAGTCCATATAAAGTCTGTGACTTTAGGCTCATCATCCTCCATATAATTTTCTAAAGCTTTATTTGTTTTGGTGGGCTTTGTTATAATCTTTTCATTTAAAATTTGATCCAGAAAAGCAACCGAAATAGTTTCAATACTTTGAACTCTTGCATTTTTTTCGACTCGTGCCTGAGCTCTTCTACGCACATGGCCCTCTGGATAACCCTCAAGACTTTTAAGTGCATCCTCGGTCCATTGAACTTTTTTATCATCAAAGGTAGTCATTTCTTTAACCCCAACCATTTCTTTTTCATCGGGCTTAAATCCTTCTTTATAAACTGGTACCAAACTATCTCCTACCGCACCGCAAACAAAACATTTAATAACATCGCTGTCCATAAAAGTTTTACAATGTTTACATTGGAAGGTAATATCAGTGACCTGCGCTCCATTTGAGTTTCTACCGTCATCGGTTACGGCTATATGCTCAGCGCTCACCTCTACCTCACCGGCATCTCCACTACCAACAGTCTCTTCAGAAGAAGGCACATTTTTATCAGCATCTTCACCTGCGTGTGCATCAAGCATTTGCTGTTTGTAGTCTTTAAGTACATCATTAGATTCTGGATCTATACCATCATCTTTTATTTTTTCACCAATTTGTCTCATTGCCTGCATTGCTCCAGCAGGAAGAATATTCTCTACCGCTTCTGTAATTACACCAGAAGTGATCATACTATGACCTCTCTCTATCGCATATCGGAGTATCGCAGAAGTTGCC
>JABGTQ010000028.1 GCA_018647025.1 Nitrospina sp.
ACTATATCGATTTTGTTAATAACTTAAGAAAAATTGAAGTAGATGTACCTGTCATCCCTGGAATTATGCCTATTCTTAATTTAAATCAAATTAAAAAATTTACAAAAATGTGTGGTGCTACTATCCCGAAGGATTTGATGGCACGTTTGGAAAAAGTTCAGGGTGATCCAGAGTCTGTCTATAAAATAGGAGTTGACCACGCGACAGATCAGTGTGAAAAATTATTAATGGGGGGTGCTCCTGGTGTTCATTTTTATACATTAAACCGTTCCAGAGCAACTTTGTCAGTTCTTGAACGTTTGAGATTGCTAATATAATCTTTAGCTAATAAAAATTTTCGTGAAAGTTTTTATTCAATTACTATTTATGATTGGCTATGTTTTATTTTTTGACATGGCTTTTTCTAATATCAATTCACAAAAAATAAATATCTCTGATGATATGATCGTTATATCTTCGGGTAAATTTAAAATGGGTTGTAATCAGTTTGGCCCCATGCACGGTGCCCCGGAGCATTTTGTTTATCTTAATGAGTTTATGATCGATCGTTTTGAAGTTAGCAATAAAAAATACGAAGAAATTGTTCCTGACCATAAATTACGCCGTAGTAAACTATCAAAATGTGATAAATGCCCGGTTACCAATGTGAGTTGGTATGAGGCAGTTGATTTCTGCTACCTAACAGGTAAAACACTTCCTACAGAAGCTCAGTGGGAAAAAGCTGCAGGAAATGGGGATGGCTGTGCATTTCCATGGGGTTATGATTTTAATCTTAGCAACAAGGAGGGTAGAGGAGGATTTGAAATGAGAGATAAAACTGCTCCGATTGGTAGCTACCCACCCAATAATAATGGAGTTTTTGATATGGGAGGTAATGTTTGGGAATGGGTAAGTGATTGGATGGCCCCAAGCTATCAAGTGTTAGATGATTTAATAGATCCTAGAGGACCAAATAGTGGAATAATGAAGGTTCGGAGAGGGGGTGCCTACTCAGACAGTATTAAAGCGATGGCAATTGGGTATCGCGATTGGAGCCATCCATCATCCCGTTACTTTAGTGATATTGGTTTTAGATGCGCAATTAACGTAAAAAGGTAAGACTTTAGATGATATCTCAATTAAAGATTGATTACATAGATAGGCTTATTGACGAATCCCTTTCGGAGGGGGGTGATACAATAGAGCTTAAGGGCAAATTTTTAGGAGATGAAGGAGTTGAAGCCCTAGTAAAATCTTCAAAACTAAGTAATGTTGAAGACTTGGACCTATCAAATAATAGTATTACATGGCGAGGAGCAGTTCATCTTTTTGGGTGTGATAATTTTAAAAGCCTTAAACGCCTTTATCTAAATGATAATAATATTTCTAATAAAGGTGCACTTGCTTTAGCTGAGGCTTCCTTTCTGAATGGTCTTTCAGTTTTAGATATTCATTTTAATAATATTGATGCTGTTGGAGGTCTTGCTATAGTTAACTGTGTGAACTTTCAAAAATTACAAGTTTTGAATTTTCAAGAAAATCAGGTTGGTGATGATACTTTAATCACCCTTGCAAAAAATCCAAGCTTTGGGAATATTCGAAAATTAAATTTTTACCGAACAGGTCTTACTATCAAATCAATAAAAGTTTTGGCAAAATCAAAAGTTTTACAAAAAGTAAAACACCTTAATATTGGTAGAAATTATCTTCATCCAGACTCTGCAAGAGCGTTGGCTGACACCAAAACATTAGTCAATGTAGAAACTCTGCTTATGATTGAGAATTACTTAGGGGATGATGGTGTAAAAAATATTATGGAATCTGACGCTTTTATTAAACTTAAGACATTTAGAGTTTTATAAAAATAATAAAATCATGCATCCAATACTTGAGCCACTCATTAGCCAATTACCTGTTAGCTCTATTTCTCGAAAACTAGTTGAATCTGGAGATGAATATACAGTTATCTTAAGTCAATTGGCTAGCGAAGGTAAATGGTGTAAAAGTCCACAAATAACGGACAAAGACAATAAAACGGGTATTTTATGTTTAGAGCAAAATGGCTATAGCGAGTGGATTAAAGATGCGGAGGAAGTTGATTTTGTGCGGATGGTTGGCGTGTTGCAATTGCTTTTCGATACATGTTCAGCCTTGAAAGAAGAACAAGACGAAGAAGATGATTAAGAATATCGATCGTTAAGCCAGGGTTCAGCTGTGTTTGAATAACCACGTTTTTCCCAGTATCCTAGCTCATCATAATCTCGAAATTCAATTTCACCAATCCACTTAGAACCTTTCCATGCATAAAGTTGAGGTGTTATCATTCTAACAGGTCCCCCATGGTCATAGGTTAAAGGAGCCCCTTCCCACTGGTGAACCAATAAAACATCCGTTTTCATGGCTTCATAAAGTGGAAGGTTTGTGCTGTAAGCATCGTATGATTTCATATAGACAAACTTTGCTGTTGAAAGAACTTTACAGTGATTTGCTATATCTAAAAACCTTACACCTTTCCAGTGATTGCCAAGACGACTCCATGATGTAACACAATGAAAGTCAGACACATCTTCAACTTGGGGGAGAGCCATAAACTCTTCCCACGAGAACATCTTTGGGTTTTCAACTAATCCTGAAACTGTCAAAGACCAGTCTTCTTCATCAATTTTCGGCTGAAACCCCAAATCCAGAACGGGCCAATTTGTAACAATTCTCTGGCCAGGAGGTTGCTTTGGATTTCCATCTCTGTTTAAAGGCCCTTCACCTTGTGGAAGCTCATTATCCCATTTTTTTTGTTCTAAAATGGCTTTTCTATACTTAGCAAGTTTTTCTTTTCCTGTAATTCTTTTTTGATTATAGCTTTTTGTCATTTAATTTAATCTCTAAGAGATTATTATTAAGTATATGTTTTTAAACAATTATATTTTTAAATTTTGAATTATTTTGGCTGTTACCCATTTTAGGATAGATATAGAAATATTTTGAGCTTGCCGTGAGATTAAACTCTTCTCATATATTCAAATATTACGTTTTAGTGATTGTCATTAAGTCGATTTTAGAAAAAACCGTTAAGTGTATAGGAATAATTACTTCTCAGGAATATCTATCTATGCATTTAAAGATCCTTAGCTATAATTGGCACGAGCCTTACCTATGTTTGCTTTCCAAAATTGGTCATACCTTTTTAATTGTTGAACCACAAATTTCCGAGGGTAATTATCGGCGCTGGGATACAAATATGCGTCCCATTCCTAATAATGTGATTTTGCTATCCGAAGAAGAAGCCATATCTCAATTAGATGAAGGAGATGTGGATCTTGTTATCGCTCATAATATAAAGGATCTTGTTAAAATATATGAATATAGCCTACCTAAAATTATTGTTTTTCACAATAAATTAAGTACTGAAATAGAACTAGGTGGAAACAAAGTAGATCGCCTTGACTATCTTAACAAATTAAAGCCATTACTTGTAAATGTTAAGAAGGTCTTTATTTCTGAAAGTAAACGTAATGACTGGGATATGAGCGGAGATGTGATATTACCTGGAATTGATGTAGATGACTATGGTGGGTATACGGGTAATAAGCCGTCAGTATTGAGGGTGGGTAATTTGATGAAAGAACGCGACCTTATGATGGGTTTCACCACAAGTGAGGCTATATTATTAAATAGTCCCTCTACCACCCTTGGACAGAATCCAAATATTTTGGGGGCTAGAATATCATCTGGGTTTGATGACTTGCTAAGCCATTATCGATCACTACGAGTTTACCTGCATACAACGTCAAATGATTACGAAGATGGCTACAATTTGTCTTTATTGGAAGCCATGGCAGTGGGTATGCCTGTTATTTCCATTGCAAATCAAACCTCACCCATAATAGATGGAACTAATGGATACATATCAAATGATGTTGAATATCTTAAGAGAGGTGTAACTACTTTGCTTGAGGACAAAAATTTAGCAATTTCTTTAGGACAAAGGGCTAGGGAAACTGTTAGAGAAAAATTTTCGCAAACTAAGTTCTTGAAACTTTGGTTAAAAAGTATCGAAACAGTAATTATTGACTTTCTAGAGAATTCCTCAAAGGAATTACCAAAGGAGAATGTTTTGCTAAAAACTGAACAAGAAGATACGTCAATGCCTCAATATTATAAACATGTTCGCGATGATGTCTTGTCATTAGTTCCAAAGAGCGCTACTGATATTCTTGAAATCGGATGCGCTGCTGGTATGACAGGAAGAGAATTAAAGAAAAACGCAGACATTTATTTTGCAGGTGTTGAAATTGATCATGAGGCTTCACTAGAGGCAAAAAAAGTATTGGATTATGTTATTGAGGGAAATATTGAAACTCTTGATCTACCATTTGAAGAACAGAGATTTGATTGTATTTTATTTGCTGATGTATTGGAACACCTTATAGATCCTCTTACGGTTTTAAAAAAAATTAGAAAATTTTTAAAAGTTAATGGAACAATCATAGCCAGTATACCGAATGTTCAATATCTAGGGGTTGTAAATCAACTTGTCGAAGGAAATTGGACTTATCAAGACGAAGGTATTTTAGATCGAACTCATTTGAGATTCTTTACTTACCGCGAAATTATAAAACTATTCGATGAAGCAGGATACAAAATCTCTACTGTTAGTGAAACACTTGACCCTCAATACAAAAATATGAAAGATCAAACAGCGGAATTAAATATTGGTCGCATAAGAATTAGAGATCTTTCGGCTGAGGAATTAAAAAAGTTTTTTGTGTACCAGTACAAAATTACCGCAAATTTAAAAAATGAGGTTCACTATAAAATGGAAAGTACCATGAAGGATATTTTAGAGGAGGGGGAATCTTTAGAGATTGATGGAGCATATGAAGATGCAATTAAAACTTATACTGAGGCAGGTATTGGCAATCCTGACTATGCAGAAATTTTGGCTCGGATAGGGAACTGTTATATGAAGTTACAAAATATAGAAAGTGCAGAGAAATATTATCAAAAAAGTCTTAAAGTTGATACAAAAGGATACATTGCGTCTGTGGGTATTGGCTTATTGGAAGTTCAACAAAATAAATTGGATGACGCAGTTAAGCGATTTTCCTGCATAATCAAAAACTTTCCAGAAAGTGATAAGGCTTATAGTGGACTTGGAATTGCTTACTCCAAGATGAATAAAATTGTCAATGCTATGGATGCGTTTAGTAAAGCATTGACATTAAATATTGAAAACAAGATGGCAATGAGTAGTTTGCTTGAACTATCTTATGGTGCTAAACAATTTTACCAGATAGAACAAGCTATGAAAAGATATCTCGAAGTTCACCCTAGTAATGAAGATATTCTGCTTGGGCTCGCTGGCTTATTATATCAATCGAACCGCTTTATTGAAGCCCACGATACTCTTTCCCTTCTTTTGGAATTAAACCCAAATCACATAGATGCAAAAATTATGCTTATAAAAATAGATGAAAACGAGAAAATAACTTCAAGTATTAACCCAATAAACGAAATAACAACTGAAAAACCATCAAATATTAATATCGATCAACTTGCTGAACTTATTGAAAACGAGGAAACACTTTTAGTTGAATTTTATGATTGTTTTTCTAAATCTTACCCCTCAGATATGTCAAAGGCCAATTCTTTGGTGGCCGAAGTTTTGATGGATGACAAGAAAGAAAAAGTTTACTAAAAAATAATAGGATAAATTTTGGAATTATTTAAAAAAAACTTGGAACTATTGCGGGTTTCACAGCCATCTTTGGCAGTCAGAGTTGAGCGTGAGCCAAAGCAAAATGTTGTTAGAGTTTTACTGGCAAAAGATGGAAATCCTATACCTCAAATTGGCTCAGTTTCACTGCATAGTAATTATTACCCACTAAAAGAAGCTACAGATGGATTGTCTGACTATGTTTTAAACGACAATGAAAGGCCTGTAATTTATGGTCTTGGATTTGGATATCATGTGTTGGAGATATTAAAGAGGTGTCAAAACTCTAAGGTCATGGTAATTGAGCCGATGATGTCTGTTTTTCAGGCTTTTTTGGAATCTGTCGATTTAGAACCATTTATCCCGAATACAAAATTTTGTATTTCTACTCCTCCACCCAAAATAGTCTCCTCTAATCAAATAGATAATTGGAAAAAATATGAACATCAGCCATCAAAGCGTTTGTCTAGTAATTACTTTCTTAGACTTGATAAAGCAATAGAAACCTCAATTTATTTAAATGTTAACCGCCTAAAAATACTAGTGATAAATCCTTATTATGGTGGATCACTACCTACAGCAAAATATTGCAAACAAGCACTTAACGATATAGGACATGACGTAGAATCGGTCGAATGTGATAAGTTTGCTGAGGGATTTTTTTCTATAAAAAAAACAACTCGAAATAAAGTAAACGAAGAAGCATTATCTAATCAATTTTCGCATTTCATGGGTCAGCTTATTGCAGCAAAAGCTGCTGATTACCAGCCTGATTTAATTTTTGCGCTTGCTCAGGCACCTATGACTCCCGAGACAATTAAAAATTTAAAACTACTAAATGTTCCGATTGCTTTCTGGTTTGTTGAAGACTTTCGTACGCTTTCATATTGGAAAGAAATTGCCTCCTGTTATGACTATTTCTTTACTATCCAGAGGGGAGATTTTTTTACGGAGTTATCGTCTCTTGGTAAAAATAATTTTTATTATCTACCACAAGGCTGTTACCCAGGAGTTCATAAAGAAATTAACTTGTCGCAAAATGATATCGATCAGTATAAAGCTGATTTATCATTCATGGGTTCCGGATACTATAACCGAGTTCAATCGTTTCCTCGGTTATTAAATTATGATTTTAAAATATGGGGTACGGAGTGGTCGTTAGGTTCACATATTGGAAGTAGAGTTCAAAATAATAATAAACGTATTGACTCTAATGAGATTGTAAAAATATACAATGCAGGAAAAATTAATTTAAACCTTCATTCCTCAACCTTCCATAGTAGTGTAAACCCTGTCGGTGATTTTGTGAACCCTAGAACCTTCGAAATTGCTGCTTGTGGTGGGTTTCAATTGGTAGATGAACGTTCTGAATTAGCTGAATTGATGGAATTAGGATCAGAAGTAGCTACCTTCAATACAATTGATGATCTGTGTAAAAAAATAGATCATTATTTGAAGAATGAGGAGGAAGCAAAATTGATAACGGCTAGAGGTAAAGAAAGAGTCTTGAAAGAGCATACGATCCAACATCGAATGCATGAAATGTTGACACATGTCTTTATGGACAATTTAAATAGTTTAAAAGAACGTATGAGCTCTCACCATAGAGATCCTGTTAGTTTTTACATAGACAATGTGGGTGACTCTAGTTCCTTGGGCAAATACCTTGAACAGTATCGTGGTTTAACCGATTTTTCAATTAAGACTATGGTTGATCATATTGCAAAGGGGAAAGGCAAATTAAACAATGAAGAGTTACTTGTTCTAATGACCGACCAAATTGTTAAATCAAAGGTCGCTCTATGATAAAAAATATTTTAATTTTAAACATGACTAGAATGGGAGATTTGGTTCAATCTACTCCGTCTATTATTGGTTTAAGTAAACAGTATCCTAATGCGAGTATAACTCTTATGGTGACTAGTGCATTTGAGGAGTTTTCAAAAAAAATTCCTTGTGTTGATAAAAGAGTTGTTTTTGATATCAATCAACTTTTGAATAAAGAAGATAAAAGTAAAACTTTATGGATTGATGTTTATAAATACTTAGAAAGTCTTCTATTTAAATTGAATGGTGAAAAATATGATCTAATAATAAACCTAAGTCATTCTAAGTTGAGTGCGCTGATGATTTCATATTTAAACATCAAAAATATGCGTGGTTTTGGATGTGATGAAAATGGAGATCGTATAACTTTAGATCCTTGGATGCAATACTTTGGGATAGAGCCTTTCAATAGAGAGCTTAATCCTTTTAATCTTGTTGAAATTTTTACTCGAAGTGCTGGTGCCGCTCCCGAAGAGACCCCTATTAAATTACTTAATAATGATATTGATATGAAGTCAATAGCAAAGATAGTAGAAAAAGATCGTTTGAATGATAATGATCTCTTAATTGGAATTCAGGCAGGATCTAGCTTAGAAGGCAGACGCTGGTCTCCTGAAAGCTTTGCTCAGCTTGCTGATGGTTTAGTTGAAAACCTTGACGCAAAAATTGTTTTATTAGGTGTTCATTCAGAAAAAGAATTAGCTGAGAAAATAATTTTATATAGTGCTCATAGAGAAAATATAATTGACCTGACAGGAAAGACAAATATTGATCAGTTGACTGCTTTGGTCGTACGATGTTCTTATATAATTACAAATGACACAGGAACCATGCATGTAGCTGCTGCATTGGGAACCACTATAGTTGGATTATTTTTTGCTCATGCTCATCCATATGAGACGGCTCCTTACAGCCCTGGTCATCTTATTTTTCAAGCTCGTATACCTTGCGCTCCATGTAGTTATGGAGTCGTGTGCAACAATATTGTATGTATCCATAAAGTTAATTGGGAACACTTATTACTAATGATTGAAAATCATTTTATAGAGGGTTCGTGGCGTTCAATTGATGCGGTATCAAATCTGAGTGAAGTAAATATTTACGAAACTTATATTGGTTACGATCATCGATTGCGACTTCGCCCGTTAATTAAAAACCTTTTAACACTTAATGATTTTTTTCGTGAGATATATTCAAATCATTGGATGAGGTTTCTTGGGGTAGTAGGACCAAGCCAAACAAGTTGCTATAGTATCGGAGATTTATTAATGGTTGATTATGACTGTAGTAGCATTATTGATTTGTCGAAACAACTAGAAGTTAAATCTTGCGCCTTAAAAGATATTATAAAAATTGCTTTACAAGGGATTTGTTTTGCCGATGAAATTATTTTTTTATGTTCTGAGAAAACTTCGACAGAAATTACTAAGATAGAATCTTTATCTAATAATATAGAACTCTTGGACCAAAGAATTAATCAAATTGGTCTTATTCATCCAGAAATTAAACCTATCGCTGATATATATATAAAAAGAAAAGAAAACTTTCAAGGTAGTGATACGATTCAATTATCTAAAGAAACGAGAAACTGTTATAAAATTTTAATCGAAGAAGGGGAGTCACTAAATGATCTTTTAGAGTCGGTTTCCAAAGAGTTGAAAACGGCTTATTTTGACAATTCTATACCACAGTTAGCTCCATTAGCGTAGAAGTTCCAGGTAAAAAAGAAGCTAAATCTCCGCTCCCTTGATTTTTTAAAAACTTTTCTAGAAATTCAAGAGATGCCCCACCACCGGTAGAGACAAAAAAATTGGATGAAAAATAATTCCACAATACATAATTATCATCAACGGGGAATTCCATGTTAAGTAAGTCGCGATTTATTGTGCTAGCCAGTTGTTTTTCTACGCAACGTTTGATGAGGTTTTTTAATTGATGAGTACCAATCTTATTAAGTATAGCGGCGGAATCACCTCCTCCTATCACTACTGAAAATTTCTGATTGGTCAACGCCTCTTCAAATAAAAGTTGAGCCAACTCTAGAGAACCTTCAGCGTAATCGTGGTTAGTTGGATGATCATAAGCTCCTAGTGGGCCATTCCAAAAAATATTTTCAATTCCATTAGACAATATTGTGTTTTTAAAGTTTTCTATAGTTTTAGGGCCAAGGTCGAGTTGTAATACTCTTTCAAGGTCAGGCTCGGATTCAATAAAAAAAGTAGGTGCCTTAAATTCATCAACGCACTTATAATCTTCAGGAAGTATTAAGTTAACTTTTTTTTCTTTTGCAAAGTCTAATATTTCTCCAGCAAGGGCAACTTCATTTATAAAGTTCTTATTATTTTCTTCCTTTGAACTAAGTAAGGTCCTTGGAATATCGGTGAGTGAGAATGGAGTTATTTTTAATTTTTCTTTTTGTGCAATTAAAAAAGAGTTCACCATTTTTCCACCTATAAAAATAGCCTTGACCCCGACATGCACAAACTGCTTTAATACGTTGATTTTATCTGAAACTTTGGCCCCACCGGCTATAATCACTGTTTTGCTTGGATGGTTTATAACTCTTTGTCCAAAACTTCCCAGTTTTTTAATTTCTTCGTTTAGGAGATTTCCTGCAACTACTAATTTATTTTGAGTTTTCATGAGTTGAGGAAGCATTTTGATACTTTTCGTGGTTCGGTGGCTGCACCCAAACGCACAATTGATATATACATCGGATACCTTAGCTAGTTCATATATAAACTCTTTACTATAGGTATCCGGTTTGGATGGATCAAGCAAATATCTAAGGTTAGGAAGAAATTTTATGCCACCAGGAGGCATTCTTTTATGAGAAGCAATTTCTAAAGAGTGCTTCATGTGTGAATCTATAATTTCAGGTGGAAAAATAGTATATGTGTCTCCGTGCAAGCGACGAATTAAGGTATCGAAATGAGAGCTGACAAACTGTATATTAAAAATTCCATCCCATCCTATGTGACCTTTTTGCTTATGAGGTCTTCCTAGGTGAGATCCAATGATAATTCTACAATCTCCACCTGTAAGTTTATGAATTTTTTTAAATGTTGTGTCCAGGAAACGGCGCATACGAGTATCATCAGCAACACGGTAGTATCCTTTTTCAGTAGCGACTAATGGTACATTGAAATCGCAGCGGATAAATATAGTCTGACCTCTTAAAAGGTCTGGAGCCAGAATATCTAATGAATTCATTCCTATTTGTTTGTTTATACTTCTCAAAACGGTTTCACTTTAAAATTTTATTAGAAAATTTTATTTTAAATATTTACAGAAAGTCATTGATTTAGCAAGAGATATTATGATTTCTATAATATATTATACTGGAATCTTCTATTCTAAAGTTTAAATTTGTTAAGTGATATTAAATTTATGGATTTTATTTTAGAGTTTAAGGAAAAAAATAAGTTCATAAACTATTAAAAATAAAAGATTAATTGGGCCTAACAGTCTTTGAGTTCTTGGTGTTTTTGGTTTATTATGACATCACAGGAGAATTCTCTGTGCCCCTGTTAAAGATAAAGAAAGGTTCTCATGGCAAAAAAATTATCAATGATGATCAATAGGGATCATCCTGAAGTCTGCCGCGCCGTTATATTAGAGGACGGCAGGATTAATGATTATATCGTAGAAAATGTTTCACAAGAGAAGATTAAAGGAAATATTTATTTAGGTGTGATTAACCGGGTAGAACCCGCTATTGAGGCTGCTTTTGTCGATATTGGTGGAAGTAAATATGGTTTTTTGCCTTTTAAAGATGTCCTCAAAGAATCATATGTAGATACTGGTGAAAAGAAAGCGCGGGTTCGAATACAGGATGTTTTAGTTCGTGGTCAAGAAATATTAGTTCAAGTTTCTAAGGAGAGTCGTGATGCCAAAGGCCCCTCTTTAACAAATAGTATTTCTCTTCCCGGGAGGTTTTTAGTTTTGATGTCGGGTTCTCATGCGAGTGCTGTTTCTCGAAAAATAGAAGATGAAGAGGAACGAAAAAAACTTAAATCACTTGTTGCAGATTTTAAACTTCCAGATAACTTAGGACTTATTATTAGAACTGCTGGAATGGGTAGGACTAAAATAGAACTTCAAAAAGATCTTCAGAGGCTTCTCATGGTTTGGGAAAACCTATCCTCATCCCGTGAAAAAAATATTAAAAAACCACCACTTCTCTTATATCAAGAAGCCGACATGGTTGTTCGGTTAGTCAGGGATAATTTTACAACAGAGACCACTGAAGTCCTTGTAGATGACATAGAGTCTTTTAATGCCGTCAAAAGTTTTATGAAGATGATAATGCCACGGTTAACAAACCGTGTAAAACTTTATAAAGAAACAACGCCTATATTTTCACGATTTAATATAGAAAGTCAGATTGAATCTTTGTATCAGCGTCAAGTTTCGCTACCTTCAGGTGGGTCAATTGTTTTTGATTCCGGTGAGGCAATGGTTTCTATAGACGTGAATTCTGGCAAGACAACAAGTGCTAGTCAATTAGAAGAAACGGCACTTAAAACTAATTTGGAAGCAGCTGAAGAGATTGGAAGACAATTGCGACTGCGAGATCTAGGTGGACTTGTTGTAATCGACTTCATAGATATGTCCCTGAAAAAAAATCAGTCATCAATTGAAAAAGAAGTAAAAAAAATATGCAAATTGGATAAAGCTAGAATTAATATTGGCAGAATTTCTAAATTTGGATTACTGGAAATGTCTAGGCAGAGATTGGCTCCTCCGGTTCAACAGGGTGCATTTGTTGATTGTACTTCTTGTGCGGGTACCGGAGTTGTTCGTTCTTTAAATTATGTTGTTATACATGTTTTGCGTAAAATTAATGAACATTTGGCTTCTGGAAAGGTTAAGCAATTGACTGTTGAGGTTTCCTCTGAAGTTGTAGAATATATGATTAACAACAAGTCAGTTTTTTTATTAGAACTCCAAGAAAAACTTAAATTCAAATTAGAGTTTTTGATTAAACCTAATATTAGTTGGAATAATTTTAAATATCTTGTTAAAGAAAAAACATCTGAGGAGTTAAAAAAAGTAGAATTGACTACTAAAAATCCATTGATACAGACAACAAAATCAAATGACGGAAAAGATCAAATAAGGCAGCAAAATAGAGGAAATAATTTAAATAGAAATAGACGGAGTCGACCTACTCATGAAAAAATAAAAAGTGTAGAGATAAATACTAATGATACATTGGCACAAACAACGAATCCAAATGGGGAGCTAGAGCAAACAAGGCAACAAAACAGAGGGAATGCTTTAAATAAAGCTCGCCGAAGTCGTCCACCTCAAAAGAAAAGGTTTAATCGTCGTATCCCTGATAGAGAAACATTACCTAGTAAAGGTGACAGTCCGTATCAAAAAGGAAGTGACTTGATAGGACATAAAGTTACCCTAGGTGAGACTCCCATAAAAACAGCAACTGTTTCTCCATCATTAACATTGAAGGAAACTCCAAAACCAGATGCAAAAAGTGATAATCTTATTGATCGCATAACAGGGTTTTTTGGAAAATCATAAAAAAACTTAAAATACCATTGTTCGCAAGAAAACACTTAAATAAAACTTAAATTGACTTAGCGCACCGAAACCCTGTGTCCCAGAAGCGCTCTTGAGGTAGTGCAAAATTACGATAAGGTAAAAGTGCAAATTCTTTCATGAGGCCGTGCTTCATTTTATGAAAGGAACCCCCTCTTATAACCTTAACGTTTTTTCCATAAAGACTGTCTTTAAATGTAGAATTTTTATACGAGCTATACCAACTGGCTGTCCACTCTGAAACATTCCCATTCAAGTCAACTACCCCATAACTACTAGTATCAATAGATACGCTGCTAATTGGAAGTACTTTGCTGCTAAAATTTGCATTTTCTTCGCTGTGTTTTTCTCCCCAGACAAATAGCCTTCCATCGATTCCTCGAGCAGATTTTTCCCATTCAATTTCTGTAGGAAGTCGTTTCTTTTGAGAATGGCAATAAGCATCTGCTTCAAACCAGTTAACCCCACGTATGGGTTCACTGCTACTTTTAGTATTATATTTAAA
>JABGTQ010000202.1 GCA_018647025.1 Nitrospina sp.
CAGCAAAGAGCTTTGCAGTTTGACCTAGGTGATCTATCTTCGATTACAAATAGTGAACTATTAAAGATATCCCACGTCTTTATCAGCCATACACACATTGATCACTTTATTGGATTTGATCATTTGCTCAGGGTGATTTTTGGGCGAGGAAAGACGATCCATTTGTACGGTCCAGAAAACTTTATCACTAACGTTGCAGGAAAACTTGCTGGATTTACCTGGAATTTAGTCGACCGATACAGTGAATCAGTGACTTTTGAGGTTACTGAAGTCCATAGTAGTCACTTGGTAAAGGTAAAATTAAAAGCTATTGACCGGTTTAAACAAAGTGACAAAAGAGAAATTTCTTTTCAAAACGGTATTTTATTAGATGAGGAAAAATTCACAGTTCGCACAGCAATTTTAGAGCACCGTGTCCCCTGCCTTGGGTTTTCGCTGGAGGAAAAAAATCATGTCAATATTTGCAAAGACAAACTTAAAAAAATGCATTACCAGTCAGGCCCCTGGCTTAAAGAACTAAAAAAATGTGTTTGCGAAGGGAAGTCAGATGAATACATTTTAGAAGTTTCTTCGATGATAAAAGGAACTCAGAAAAAAACTTTAGGACAGCTGAAACAAGAACTGGTGTTAATTTCTCCTGGTCAGAAAATATCCTATGTTGTCGACACAATATATAATGAGGCGAATAAGAAGCGTATTATAGGTTTAGCGCGAGGGTCAGATATTTTTTATTGTGAATCACCATTTCTCGCTGAAGAAGAGGCTCGAGGGCAGGAAAGGTTTCACCTTACTGCTCGTCAAGCTGGGATTATAGCCCGTCAAGCAGAAGTTAAAAAGCTCAATGTTTTTCATTTTTCTGGCAGGCATACCCTCCGAACAGAGCAATTAATTCAGGAGGCAGAGGAAGCATTCATGGGTAAATAGAATTAAATTACCTATAAGGTTTATAAAGTTAAATATACTGTCGGCTCAACAGGAATCTTGTTTGGATAACTGGTCGATTGGGGTTATACTCATAACAGCGTTAAGAGGTTTTTCTTTTTTAATTCATGTGAAGTTTTAATTCAAACCCTTTCATCGATCCGCTAGTCTGTTGAGATCCAAGCATCTTAAGGTTTTACAAATACCACCTCACTTGTTTCCTTAAATTATAATTTTAAAGGAGGGTTAAATGCAGCAGGGTTTAAGTTTGACTGCCACAGCACCTTTGTCCCTTACCGCTTTGTTTATTAATTTAGGAGTGGGCATTATCTTGTCTATTCTTCTTCGATTACATTTTAAGTATTTTAGCTCTGCATTAACCAATCGAAGAGATTTTCAGCATGTCTGTCCATTTGTTTTATTAACAACGATTTTAATTATCACAATAGTGAAATCATCTCTGGCATTGTCGCTAGGTTTGGTGGGAGCTCTATCGATAGTTCGTTTTCGGACGCCTATTAAAGAACCTGAAGAACTTGCCTATCTATTTATCGCTATTGCTATAGGACTTGGCCTTGGAGCCGACCAGACATTACCTACTGTTCTTGCTAGTATAGTGATTCTTGTAACTATGGCGTTATTTAAATGGACACGGCGTGATGATTCTCAAGGTAAAAACTTATACCTTTCCATAGACATAAGAAATAAAGAAGGTTTGCCGGAACTTTTTTTAAATAAGCTTAATGAACTTATTTCTAGGCATGTGATAGTTTCTGATCTTCGGCGTATTGATTCAAGGGATAGTAGTTTCGAGGCAACCTATTTCATTGATATCAAAAACCATGACAAATTGTCTAATTTAGTGGATGAATTACATGTAACTTTTTCTGGTATCGGTGTCACCTTCCTTGATCAAAATCGAATTCCTGTCGATTAATCAACATGATTATTAAAAGCCGAAAGCGGGAAGCTACTTTCTGGGCAAATGTTTTTTCAACGTTACGAAAAAATAGTCTACTCAAGCAGAGAGACCAAATACATTCTGAGAAAACTAATCTCAAACAGTTAGCTTTCGCTGTATTCGGCGCTATTTTTCTCTGCGTTTTTTTCGCAGCCTATATGATTAACAAAAACCCTCAAATGATTATTAAAATAGCGAATGCGAGGACAGCAGAAAAAGTTTTTAAAGCTATCACATTAGGGCCTTTTCGATGGATAGATTCTCATATTCGCGGGGCAGACTTGCCAGATGTTTATATAGATATTAAATTTAAATTTTTAAGAAAATTACAAGAAAAACGCAAAGAAAGTTTACAGAGAGGGGTGCTAATCACGACAAAAGGTGATTACGTTCCCGCAAAGATCAGACATGAAGGACGTACAGTCAAGGTTAAGATGCGCCTTAAGGGAGATTGGGCGCGCAACTCAAGTGACAAAAAAATGTCTTTTAGGGTACAGGTGAAGAATGGTGATCACTTTTTAGGAATGCGCCGGTTTTCGTTGCAAAATCCAAAAGCTCGTATTTATGACGGAGATAGATTGTTTTTTGAAGCAATAAAAAGAGAAGGTATTTTGGCTCCTAGACATTCATTTGTCGACCTTACTGTGAATGGTACAAAAATGGGTATCATGGCTCTAGAAGAACATTTTTCAAAAGAATTATTAGAGTCACAGAGCAGAAGAGCAGGTGTGATCCTTAAGTTCGATGAATCAATGGTTTGGTTAGCAGAGTCAGAAGCTTCTAAAGGGCGTGGATTTGAAGGCGTCTACGATAATTATAAAAACGCAACAATAAAACCGTTTCGTCTCAATCGCATTAAAAGCTCTAAACAACTTACTAACGAGTTGGAGAGCGCGACAAGATTACTAAGAGCATTTGTTGATGGGGCATTAAAGCCTTCCCAAGTATTCGACCCAATTTTGATGGGTCGGTTTATTGCCGTTGGAGATTTTTGGGGTGCATGGCATGGGTTAAGGTGGCACAATTTACGGTTTTATTATAACGCAATTACCGGCTATCTTGAACCAATAGGCTTCGATGCGGGTATTGCTTACAACCAAAAGCCAGCCCACGATCCCACCGCCGAACCTATTGTCACCAAAATCTTAGATGATTCTATAAGAAAAGTTTATATGGAAACCCTAGAAAGACTTATTGAGGAAGCTAAGGATGGAACAACTGCTCATTGGGTGGAAGCGTTAACGAATAATAATCTTAAGGCCTTACATAAAGAATATTTTTGGTTAGAAGGAGTGGATTTGGATCTACTCACTCAGTGGGCAGAACAAAAACTTAATAGCGTAAAAAGAAAAGATTTATTGTATCCAAAAATTTTACAGGTATATCTCGTTAAAAATGAAATGGATTATTATCTTGAACTACAGAACCCATTGCCTTATGACGTTATCGTTACAGATATTCAATTGCTCAACGTCTCTAAGAATAACCCTCTCAAACTGCAGTTTGAGGAAGCATCACTATTCCCTTTTCTCCTAACTTCCTCTGAAATAGGGGGGATGCCCACGGAAAAAAAAATTCATTTACAAAGAAAAGATATAGATGTAGAGACACAGTTTATGGTTACAGCTAATATTAAGGGTGATAGAGAAATACATGCTATAAAATCTCTTCTTTATTTTTCAAATGCAATCAAACCGATACTTCCCCAGCCAACCCTAGCCAAAACTTTGTCCCAACACAGTTATTTAAAAGTGGATAAAAAAAGAAACATCCTGCGTGTTAAGTCAGGCCAATGGCAGGTTAATTCATGGTTAGTAGTGCCAGAAGGTTTCGAATTATTATTGTCTGAAGGGACTACATTAAATTTTAAGTCTTCTGCTGGCTTACTTGCCAGGGGTCCTGTGACCATAAAGGGAACAAAAGATAGTCCGGTAATTCTTCAAGGAATGAGAAACTCAACGAAAGCAAATTACTGGCAAGGAATTTTTGTTATGAACTCTGAGAGTCCTTCGCATTGGTCTCATGTTAAAATTAAAAATACCAAGGGCATTAAAAATAATGATTGGGTGGTCTCAGCTGGAGTAACCTTTTACGAGTCGGATGTTTACTTAAAAAATGTCACATTTTCTGAAAATCGTTGTGAAGATGCACTGAATATAATTAGGTCAACTTTTGACCTAATGGACGTTGATATAAAAAATGCTATTTCTGACGGATTGGATGCAGATTTTTCAAATGGGGTCGTTACAGGAGGAATTTTTAAAAACCTTGGGTTTGCTGGAGGAGGAGACGGTATAGATTTGAGTGGGTCACGAATTACTATTACAGGTACTAGATTTCTTAATATTGCTGATAAAGCAATATCTGTGGGTGAAGAGAGTTATTTGATCAGCGATC
>JABGTQ010000029.1 GCA_018647025.1 Nitrospina sp.
AAAACCATTCCAATAGGTGGTGTTGGGTTGGACTGAGCGTATGTTGATCCGGGAAAATAAAGTAAGCAGAAAGTAAATAAGAGGCAGCTTAGGAATTTGGTTAACTTTATTCTAGGGTGTTCATTCATGAAAGATTGAAAAAACTGATCCTTTTAACGAGAGATGCAGATGTTAAAACTTTATTTTCAACAGGTAGGCTAGACTCAATTCCTTCGATGTTAATCCATGCGTAGTGTCCGTTCCAGCAATTTAGAGTGTTAACCGTATTCCCATATTGGTCGTCTGTGCTACTTAAAAAGACAGGTGCCTCACATCTTTTGCAGTAGCCATGAATTTTATGATTAGTTTCCTTATTCATAATAAAAAATTTAAATGAAAAGAAGTATTTAAAATATAATAACAATTTTATGTTTAAATAGAAACTACGGCAAGCGAAATATGATCTGTATGATTTTTTTTTAACTAGGTAAATCCATGCGAAAGTTAAACTGACTTTATTGAAGGAAATTATTGGGGCGTGATTTAAATAGAAAAATTTGATTTTTGCAAAAGATCTTCAAGTAACTCCATTGGGAGTCCAATAATATTTGTGTATGATCCGCTATAACTTTCGACCAAAAAAGATCCTTCTCCTTGAATTGCATAAGCTCCTGCCTTATCCATGGATTCGCCTGATTCTACATAAGAATTAATATCTTTTAAACTCAGGTTTTTCATGCGAACGCGAGAAATTTTGGAAGCAGATAAAATTTGCGAATGGACTACGGTAATACCGGTAATGACTTCGTGTTCTTGGCCACTCAATTGTCTTAATATTTGGCGAGCATTTTCGATGTCAGTGGGTTTGCCGATTATTTTATTTTTTAAAACAACCATGGTATCTGCACCAATGATTAAATTATTCGGATGATATTTTGCGACGCAAGTGGCCTTATTCCTACCTAACAATATTGCATTTTCTTCCGGAGAGAGATTTATATCGCAAACCTCATCTATCTTGCTAGGGATTACCAGAAAATTTTCAATGATGGTTTTAAGTAGTTTAATTCTCCTTGGAGATTGAGAAGCAAGAATGACGGGTATTTTTTGGGTATGCATTTTCGATTATATTTTGAGATTATTTAGTTCTGTGCTGGAAAATATAAATTATTTTAATTATGATGTACTATTCGACTATTTAAAAAAACAAGTCTTGGATTTGTTCGGATTTGTATTTTAACAAAAACATAAACTGAAAAGGTTTAAAATTTAACTATGGCTGGTTCTTCTTTTCAAATTCAGGTAAGACATATTCAGGTTGCTAGTAAACAAGTAGCCAACCTATTGGCTGAGACGATTGGAGAGGCTAAGTCAGGTGTAGCGCAAGTCCAATTATTGATGAAACTTTCTAAAAAATATAGTAACTGTCACTCAAAAGATGACGGCGGTAATCTTGGTTGGGTAGAGATGGGGTGGAATCCGGAAGATCCGCGTTCGCCACGAGGTGGTTTTAAGAAGCTCGGAAATGATGAACTTCATGACCTTATTTGTAATGCATTAAATAAAAATGAAATACATCAAGGAAGGGTTTATGGGCCCGTTCAAACAAAACAGGGGCACCACGTATTAATCATAGCTAACGAGTTTAAAACAGATCGAATTTTGTGATTTTGATGAGAAGGGAAGAAATCTTGCGAGACCCCAAGTTGCCAAACCGATTAAGCGCCCGATAATACAGAAGTAATAATTTTTATGAAAGATTTCCGGTTTTCTTAAACAAAATTGTAAGCAAAGCAACCACTGGAGCATCGAACCATATAATGGGGGCAGGATTTACATGGTTCCTTCACCTCGGTCTTTTCAAAAACGTTGTTTAAAAACCTAGCTCCCATTCGAGCCGAAGCGATTGAGTTAACTTCCTTGAATTCACTGACGTTGCCTAATTGCATTTCATGAAAAGGAAAACAGTTGAAACAATCTCCTTTTGAATCTATATCCATGGGGCTACCATCCGCACAACCAAAATAGAGATCTTGCGTTTTCCATTCAACTAATTCAGGGACTTGTTTAAAGCCGTGGTAATAAAATCGTTGAACTAGATCGGTTTCGTCTGCCTCTACCTCGTCTAGAAAACAGGGTGGAAAAGAACAGTCAAATCTAAAGGCCATCTGTGGAAATCTTTTAAGGAGCTGAAACATCTTACGACCTAGTTTTGGATAATCCTGTATAGGTAGATAAACATTTGACTCCCCTCCTACTATTGGGAAAGCGGGGCTCACCCTGATGCGGTATTGTTGATCTTTTGGTAAACCTACTTTTTGATAAATTGAATCTATTTCTTCGCATTGTGTTTCTATATCTTGGTCTTTTGAATATAGATTAATGCTAAAAGTAATACTGTATCCGTTCTTACGCATCAACATTTCGGCAACTTCTCGACACCGCTCATGATTTTTTTCAGAAATGTTATCAGAGGTTTGCCAATTTAATAAAACTGAAAAAGTAATTTTTTGTTTGAGCGCTCCGTCACGTCCAATAACCTTAATTAGCATGTCCAGAACTTTGTCACTCATTAATCCATTTGTAAATAATCCCAAGGAAGTATATGAAGGCATCGCATCAAGAGTTTGGCTGAAAATGTCATTGAACTGTGGGTGGAGTGTTGGTTCGCCTCCCATGAAATTGATAACAGGAGTGTTTTTAATTTTAGGAAGCATGTCTTTTATAAAATAGTCGAAATCCATAGATTTTCCAGGAGTCCGAACGGTCTCTTCCATATACTCATCAGCGAAACAGTAGTTACATTTCAGGTTACAATAACTGTTTAAAATGATATTCATTATTAATTAGGTAAGTATCTAAAGCTTCTTAAAATAGTATTAAGGTTTTATTGAATTTTCTAAAAATCCAACTTTAAAACTACCAAAGAGTCTTGTGAGCCTCAAAAAGATAACTAAACTTTATAAACTATATCCTACCACACATGGGGTGGGTTTTTCTGATGGTTAAGCAATTTTTAAACTGGTTGAACGTTGTTTTTTAGTAAGAAAAATAGAGTCTAAATTAATGTAAAATAAGTAAAGTATTATCTTTGATATTCTATATTGAGAAGTCCTTTGCTTTACAGATAATGGATTTTAAATAATCAAGGCTCGAATGTTTTTTTTCTTCGTATAATTTGAGAAGTTCCAGCATGAACGACCATGCGAAGTTCAAAGGGATAAGTCCGACAGACATTTACAAAAATTTGGATTGCTTGATCTTTTGCTTCAGATTCATCTTCAGCGTCACACTTCATCTCCCAAGTGGAATTTAGAGTGGGTATTTTTTCACAGCCGTGCTCTTCAAGACGCATATCTATTTCTTTTACAGCATCTTCACTAATACCTTTCAGTTCAGTAGCAATTAAAACATTGTATGTTTGGCTCAAGGTAATCCTCCATGACATTTTGAATGGTTCGAAATTCTTTATAGTGTATAATAAACGCGTTAGAATGAAAACTAATCCAATAGTCTTCGCATCATTTACCTAACTACTTCCGGTTGGCTTTGTACTCCTTTCAAAACAATAAAAAAGAAACTATTTTTTGTGGGAAACCCTTTGGGGCCAATAAGGCTCCTCTGATTGTTGCAGAGATAGGGTTTAATCATAATGGAGATATCGACTTAGCCCGTGAGATGATAAAGTCGGCTGCAGAGAACGGTGCTGATATTGTTAAATTACAAACTTTCATCGGTAGTGAATTAATTTCAAAAACGGTAAAGTCTAAGGATCCTGACCATCCAGCGCGAGAAATTTTTTTATATGAATTTTTTCAGCGTTATGAACTTTCCCACAAAGATTATGAAACCTTATTTAAATTTTCTAAAAATTTAGACATTCCTCTATTTTCTACTCCTTTTGACGATAATTCTCTAGATATGTTGTTAGAGGCTGGAATGCCTGCGATTAAAATTGCATCACCCGATCTCACTTGCCTTCCATTTTTGGCACGCTTGGCTCAAATAGATTTACCGATAGTTCTTTCGACTGGAATGGGGACAAATGAAGAAATCGAAACAGCCTTAAAAATCCTTCGTTCTGAAGGCAATCAAAATATCATTCTTTTGCATTGTGTCTCTAATTACCCTTCTCAATATCATGAGATGAATCTTGCTTGCCTGAAAGAAATGACTTTACGTTTCAAGTTACCAGTGGGGCTATCTGATCACACTACGGATAATTTATCTGGAATCGTTGCCGCTTCTTTGGGTGCAGTTATGATAGAAAAGCATTTTACGATCGATCGTAGCCTGCCGGGAGTTGATCAGGGAATTTCGATGGAACCTCATGAGCTAGCTGCTTTGAAAGAAGCGACGGTTAATGTGCAAAGTATTTTAGGGGACGGGATGAAAAGAGTGCAGGCTTCGGAAGAAATAGCAAAAAGATCGGCGCGCCGAAGTTTAATTGCTCGGGTAGACATTGAATCGGGTACAGCATTATCCCCAGACATGATAAGTTTGAAACGCCCTGGCACTGGTATCTCTCCAACAGAATTAGAACGTATTGTCGGGAAAACTACTAAAACTAATATCCTTGCTGAACAGGTTATTACTTGGGAAATGATTCTGTAACAAATACTTTAATTAAAACCACCTCAAGTTTATATTGAGCTATCAATTTTAGAGACTTACCTTAAGTCTTGCTGTGACTTAAAATAAATGTTTTCTAACAACAAAAAAATAAAATTGTTTTTTTTTACATTGTTTGTAAATGGGGTTATTTTTTTTGGGCTTGAGTGGATCGCTGGATCCTTAATTCAGGGAGATAATATTTATAAAAATGTGGGGATGATGGATGGGAAACATCCGCTAATGGAATTTGATGGTGATCTTGGTTACCAAATTCGCAAACAAGCTATGGGGAAATTGACACATATGTTCCCAATGATTGTAGAAAAACAAAAAATCACTGATATCTCGGGGAAACCAATCTCAACCAAATTAAGTTTTACTTACCAAGAGGGAATTATTCGCAGTGAAAATGGGGATATTGTTGTTAACAGTTTGGGGTATCGTGGCCCTTATTTTAAAAAAAATAAATCTCCGAATACCTTTCGAATTGTGGCAATGGGAGGGTCTACTACAGCGGGCATGTATGAGAATGAGTTAACTTACCCGAGGCTTTTAGAGAGAATGCTTAATCGAGCTGTTACGGGTAAACAAAAAATTGAAGTCATTAATGCCGGTGTTTGGGGTTACACCTCTTGCCAGGTAATGAAACGGTATAAAAAAGAGATTGTAGATTTAGAACCTGATGTGATTTTATTGATGAGTGGTTGGAATGACATTAACAAAATGAGGGAATCGGGTATTAAAAAGAAAAGTCAATATTGCATGAATCATCATCCAGTGTTGGTGCGTTCAAATATCTTTAGATTTTTGAGGCTTAAAATCAGTGAGGGTTTTAAAAATAAACCGAGTGAATTAGGTATAAATTTTTTTCAGGGTAATACCAAATATTATTTGGAGAACCTTAGGGAAATTATTGAAGATGCAGAAGCCAAAGGAACTCATATTGTCTTGGTCAGTCTCCCTTCGTTATTCGAGAGAGGAAATATAGACAAATTTATTAGGTATGAGCAATTTAGCGGTTTTTCATTGCAGGAGATTGGGTATAGGCAAAGTGCACTTATGCATATTAATTCGTTGAAAAAAAAAATAGCAAATGAATATAAGCATGTATTTTATGTTGATAATGGGTTGTCTCCTTTGACTAAAGGTAAAAGTCAATTTTTTGCTGATACTATCCATCCAACAGGAGCAGGTAACCGAGTGTTGGCGTTCCAATTATTTAAATATTTAAATGAAAAATATAAGTTTGGTGAAACTTTTGGCCAAAAATACAGTGAAGAGAATTGGTCGAAAAATAAATTAGAGCTAGAATATCTAAAAAGTATTTTTGCGTCGAACCAAACGGAAGACCTGTCATTTTCGGCCTGCCTAGCATTGCATGGTGGGGTTTGTACTCACAAGCAAGTCGCTATCACGAAACATGTTCATATGACAGGAATAAATGAATTTATTTTAGGAAGTATTTTGCAGTTTCCGCTTGTGTCTAAGAGTCCTGACTTTAAAAGCCTTTTTGAAAACCTTATGAGAAAAGCTATCGATCTTTCACCGGATTTTTCTGTGTCATATTGGATTTTCGGAACATTTTATTCTATTAATGGAGAAAAAGAGTTGGCACGTAAGTATCTTGAAGAGGCATTCAAAATAAACCCGCTTCTTAAAGACTTTTCGTTTATAAAGAACGCCAACAAATTTTTAAAAAACTTTCGACAGGATCCCTTTATTTTTAATTTTAGAAAGTTTGTTGAATTTGTAAAACGTGATTATGTCCCTGGGGCTCATTTTATGAAATATAATTTTCACTTATCGGTTGGATATTTAAATAAAAAG
>JABGTQ010000030.1 GCA_018647025.1 Nitrospina sp.
CCTTTTTTAAATTTGCTTTCAATTGAATGCATGGCATACATAAATTAGATAAAGCATGACCGAAAAAAGAAACCAGGCAACAGGATTAAAAAAAATTCCATATTTATTTAGGATCATAGTTTTTCTAGAAGTTGCCTTTTCTTAATCGAGTATAGTTTTTTTGAGATTTCCCCATTGGTATATAATTCCTTGTATTTTTTTAATTTATTTTCAATCCACCGTTTATTTGACAAAACCTCATACTTAATATGTTTTCCTTTTTTAATTAGTTTTTTTGTATAGTGATCAGCTTTATTAAATTTAGGAGACTGGGTTCTTATTTGTTTTTTAATAACATTAGAATCCCTAATGCTTTTTACTTTTTTGTTTTCCAAGTCTAAAAAATATTGAATGAACGCTTTTTCTTTCAGTCCCTTAATCCATTTTTTATATTTTTTTTCTCTATTTTGAAGGTTAAGGATTCTTTCAATTTCAGGCTTAACTATTTTATAGGCTTTCGCATATCCAGGGATAAAGCTATCACACTTAATAATGTGAAACCCATTAACCGTTTCAACTAGACGACTAACCTCTCCTTCTCTTAAATCAAAGGCAGCACTCTCAAGTTCAGGCAACATTGTTCCACGACTCACAATACCAATCTTTCCTCCTAAGTGTGCGGAAACATCGTCTGAAAATTTTCTCGCCAAATTAGAAAACGTACCGCCATCTTTAATTAGTTGAAAAATTTCATCAGCTTTAATTTTAAGTAATTGTATTTCTTTATTTGAAGCATTTTTTTCTTTAACTAACATAATTTGACTCAATTCAATTTTTTCAGAAACCAAAAAATCTTTTTTATTTTTCCTGTAATAATTTTTTAAAGACTTTTCTCCTACTTTAGTGGTAGAGCTAAATTGCATTTGGATGAGCCGAGAAATATAAATTTGATTGCTAACAATCTCTTTGTAATCATCCAAGCTACTACCTTCATTTAAAAGCATACTTTCAAACTGTTTGTATGTAATATTATTGGTCTTATAAATTTCATCTAATTTTTTTTGAATATCTTCATCAGACACAACCATTCCTATTTTTTTTGCTTCATGAATTTGAATTTTTTCAGTAATTAACCCTTCGAGAACCGTTTTCATTAGGTTCTTTTTTGTCAACTTTTGATCGACAGAATCCGAATATTCTTTTTGAAGCATAAGCATTTCAACTTTGTTTTCTAAAGATCCCAAAGTTATGACATCAGCATTAACTTTAGCCACAATTCCATCAAGTGTCGCTGCAAATATTGACGTACTTAAAATAATACAGAACATAAATGCTGCAACAGTAGTTATCAACCTATAAACTAAACTTTGAGAGTATATTTTCATTTATTTTTATATTTGAATTATTTTTTAAATTTAGAAGCCATTGTTCAAATTTTTTCGACTGATTTTCTCTTGAAAACTTTTCGTATATATTTTTTTTTGATTCAGAAAAACTCATCTGCCTTGGAGCTTTCACATCAACAACCTTAAAAATATGATATCCATATGGAGTCTTTATAGTTTTACTAACCTGGTTATTTTTGAGATTGACAATAGAGCCAAATTCTTCTGGCATTTTACTGATCTCAATATACCCGAGATCTCCACCTAAATGTGCTTCAGGCGCTAATGAATAAACTCTAGCCAATTCAGAAAAATTTTTTTTTTTTAATTTTATTGCTTTTTGCGCAAGCCTAGACTCATCTTCTGTAGAAACCATAATATGAAAAGCGTGAACCATCATACCTACTTTGAATGACTCTTTATGGACTTCGTAATATGCTCTAGCTCTTGTTTCATCATCTGGATCTTTGGTGTTAAATTTAATATTGATAAACTTATTGATCAATAAACTGTTTTTGAGCCGATTCTCCCATAACTCAGAAGATATGCCTTCATCTTTAAGAAACTCTTCAAAGGAATCCCCTTCATATCCATTTTTAGCCTCAAGAAGTGCAACTTCAAACTCATTTCGACTCAAAAAAATTTTTACTGAATTCGCCTCCTGAATTAAGAGATTATTTCGTATGAGTTCATTAAGGGCTTTAATTTTCAAGACAAGCTTTTCTTCTGTGGTAAGTGAACCTCTTTTAGTTACATGATACTGCCTCATTAAAAATTTAATCTCATTGCGATGACTACCTACAGTAATCTCATCGCCATTAACCAATGCAATAACGGCGTCACTTGTAATGTCGACCTCTTCATCCCAAACAGAACACGCAGTAGAGAAAAAAATTAAAACAACGAATAAATTATTTCTTAAAAAAAAATTTAAATATTGTATGGTTTTATTTTTCATTGTTAACTAACCTGAGAAGCACCTTTAAATGACCAGCTATTGAAAGCATGTCTTCTTTCCAGTTTTTACGTTTTAAGTTAAGCCCTAAGCAATACTCAGATATGAAGATAAACCCGGTCTCAAAAATATCAGTTATTTTCTCTAGAGAAATAGGAGTGGTCTTTTCTACATCCAATCGTATATCGCCGTTAAAAAGATACACTTTGATAATATGAAGCTTTTTGCAAATAGTTTTAATTTCAACTAATCGTAATAGTTTTTCGACAGACTCCGGAAACCTTCCATAACGATCAATCATTTCACGACTTATTTCTTTATAATCGTCCAAGTTTTCTAATAACTGAAGTCTGCGATAAACGTCTAATCTTTGGTTTAAATCAGAAATGTAGTTATTAGGAATATAACCTTTAACTTGTAAATTAATTTCTGGATCGACAAATTGCCTTTGAACTTCTTCACCTTTTATCTCTTTAACGGTTTCTTCTATTAACTTCGAATAAAGATCAAATCCTATAGAGGCTATATGCCCAGATTGATTACTCCCAAGCATATTACCAACTCCTCGAATTTCCATGTCACGAGCAGCCAGCTGAAAACCTTCTCCTAGTTCACTAAGTTCTTCTATAGCACTTAGTCTTTGCCTAGCGTCTGATTTTATAGCAAGAGCTCCAGGGGTAAGTAAGTAAGCATAAGCTTGATGCTTATAACGGCCCACTCTGCCTCTTAATTGATAAAGCTGCGCTAGGCCAAACTGGTCGGCTCTATTGATAATAATAGTATTAGCTGAAGGTATATCGAGTCCAGACTCAATAATTGTCGTGCAAAGAAGAACATCTATCTCCTTTGCTAGAAACTGTCCCATCACATTTTCTAACTGATGTTCGGGTAATTGACCGTGACCAATCCCGATTCGAGCCTCGGGTATAATTTTTTGAATCAACTCTTTAATAGAATGAATACTTTTAATTTTATTATGAACAAAATAAACCTGACCACCACGGCTAAGTTCATTTTTTATTGAATCATGTATAATTTTTTCATCAAATTTACGCACAAATGTTTTAATAGACAATCGATCGATTGGCGGAGTCTCAATAACACTTAAGTCTCTAACACCCATAAGCGAAAAATGAAGAGTTCGTGGTATCGGTGTAGCAGTTAGAGTTAATATATCAACTTTATTTCGTATTTTTTTTAATGCTTCCTTATGTTTAACACCAAATCGTTGCTCTTCATCGATAACAATCAATCCTAATTGAGCAAAGTCAACATCCTTAGAAAGTAATCTATGAGTACCAATAATAATATCTACTTCACCTGATTTAACATTTGCCAGCGTTTGTTTTTGTTCTCGTGGACTTTTAAAACGATTAATCATTTTAATATTTACAGCATGATTTTTAAATCGTTCACTGAAAGTATTAAGGTGTTGTTGAGCAAGAATTGTAGTTGGGACAAGAACCGCAACCTGTTTTTTTTCTAAAATTACCTTAAATGCAGCCCGCATCGCTACTTCCGTTTTACCGTAACCAACATCACCACAAATCAAGCGGTCCATTACCTTAGTACTCTCGAGATCTTCCATCGTTTCGTCAATTGCTCTTAATTGATCCTCAGTTTCTTCAAACTCAAATGAATCGGATAGTTCCTGCATTAATATTGAGTTCGCCGAATAACTTTTACCCACTGCAATTTCCCGGGATGCATAAAGCTTTAACAAATCTTCTGCCATTTCTCGAATTGATTTTTTAATGGAGTTTTTCTTCTTTTTCCAGCTAACGCCACCTAATTTATCCAATTGAGGAGGTACATCCCCAGACCCCAAATACTTTTGAATAGAAGCTAAACCATCCATAGGGATGTAAAGCTTTTCACCATCTGCATAGATAATAGTCAAAAATTCCCCACCACCTATTCCTGTCTCTAACTCGCTAGTTCCGTTATAACTTCCTATCCCATAGTCAACGTGAACTAAATAATTGCCAGGTTTTAAACCTTTAAATCCCCTCTGAAAACTTGTGGATTTAGATTTTCTACGATATCGATATTTGTGGCTCAACCCAAAAATTTCATGCTCAGCCACAAAAGTTAGACCCAAGTCAAAGGAAATAAAACCACTACTCAAATATCCTTTATCAACGTCTATAGTTAATTCATACTCACCTGCTAATTCATGAAGACGCTTAACTTGACCTTTAGTCGGAGCTACTACAACAAACTTATGACCTTCTGCTTCCAATTCTTTTATTTTTTCAGCAAAAACCTCAAATTTCCCTAATAAAGGTGGGTTTCTCTTTATATTAAAACGTAGATTGCTTACATTCTCACGAGATTCAATATATAAAGAATTAATGGAGATTATTTTTTTATCAGACAGTCGACTCTTTAATTCACTCAAACTCAAATAAAGTTTGTCTGGTGTAACAACCAAATCACCGCGATCATAGGCAGAATCAAACTCTTTGACAATCACTTTCCAATAATCATCTACTTCGCAATTAACCTCGTCTTCCTCATCAAACACAATCAAAGATTCATTGGATAGGTAATCAAACAAGGTCTCTCTCTGGCTATAGAAAAATGGAGCTAGATGTTCAAGACCAAAAAAATTATCAAGATACTCGATATTATCAATTACTTCTTTTAATCGGACTGGGTCAACATCATTTTCTTCAATATGTTTTGATATTTTTTTGAGGCCAGCGATCTTTTGAACTGGAGTTGGAGACAGTTCTCTTACTGGAAGAATTTCAAGTTTATCAATTTTCTTTAAAGAAACCTGAGTGTTTACATCAAATTCACGGATGGAATCTACAGTATTATCAAAAAACTCAATCCGAACTGGATTCGTTGATGCAGGGGGATAAATATCGACTATATCACCTCGCACGCTAAAATGCCCTCGGTTTTCAACCATTGGAAAACGAACAAACCCATTTTCAAGTAAGCAAGTTTCTAGAAATTCACGCTCAAGTTCCCCCCCTGTGACTAAGCAAAAAGTTTGATCGCTTAACTCTTTTCGAGGAACCACACACTGAAGGATTGCATCTACCGGTACTATCAACAACGAAATCTTGTTACGTTGAAGAAGGTGAAGAACTTCCAATCTTTCTCCCATTATTACAGTAGATGGCGAAATATTTTCATAGGGAGAGATCTCCCAGGAGGGAAAAAAACGTATCTGTTTTTGGACTCTATTAAAATTAAAAAAATACCTTAAATCACCAAGAAGTTTTTCGCCAGTAGTATGATTTGGAGTTAAAACAACTACTGTTTTAGAAATAGACTTTACCAAAAGTGAAAGAAAAAATGAACGCGAGGACTCTCTAAGTCCTTCAATATGAATCTTTAAAGAATTTTCATCTACGTTTTTTCCTATTTCTTCAATTCCATCATTGAATGAGACGAAAGATATTTCATTATTGATCACTTGTTCATTCATTAGATAAAAATTCAGGAAGGGATAGGACCATCAGACTTCTTAGTGGCTAAGTGTTTCCACTTAGGTTCCCCTTTAGGTTTGAAGTTAACACATACAATAAAAGTTGCTCCTTCATAAAAATTCAACTTAAACCAACCACCACCAAAACGTTTGAACAAATAATCTTCTGGGTCTGCTCGAAAACCATCAACTTGTTCTTTAGTAAACCTTGCAATCTCATAAAACTGTATCCCTACACCTTCATTTACTCCAACAAGAAGAATACTATTGGTCTCATTATAAATTTCTTCAAACCGACAATCTATCTCGCTTTGGCTTGGTTCATGCTTCAATGAGCGACGTAATTTAGGTTTGTAATAGTCTCTAAAAGCACTCTTAATCCACATGAATAATTGTTTTCTTTTAAATATTAAAAATTTTTAAATTTTTATGACTTTGGGGTAAAAAAATGCACTAGTTAATGCAGAAGTCGTATATTAAAATTAAGATATGATTAATTTTTTAATAGTAACATAAACATCTACCTACGAAATAGTTCAAATATAAATAGGGCGACAAAGCTCACTGCAAAATTTTATTTAACATTTCTACTTTTGCATTCATTTCTAGCTAATAAATAAATGATAAACAAATCAGTAACCATAGGACTACTGCAGCAATCAAGAATTAAAAGTATAGAGCTAAACTTGGAAACAACAATTCAAGAAATCAAAGAATCAGCAAAAAAAGGGGCTCAAATTATATGTCTACAAGAATTGTTTCTAAGTACATACTTTTGTCAAAGTGAAAATCCTAACCAATTCAAGCTATCCGAAACCATACCAGGCCCAACTACTAACGTTTTATCCAGATTAGCTAAAGAACTTTCGGTTGTTATTATTGCTCCTTTATTCGAAAAACGCACTGAAGGAATTTACCACAACACCGCTGTTATTATTGATGCCGATGGATCCATTGTGGGTTCTTACAGAAAAATGCATATCCCTGATGACCCCTACTTTTATGAAAAATTTTATTTCACACCTGGTGACAAAGGATTTAAAAGTTTTCATACTCGTTACGGTCCTGTGGGAATACTCATTTGCTGGGACCAATGGTTTCCAGAAGCAGCGCGCCTGGTTTCTCTTTCAGGAGCTCAGTTTATTTTTTGTCCTACTGCAATTGGTTATCAAAACTCAGACTCTACAGAGCTTAATAAACAGATCGCAGCATGGGAAACAATACAAAAGTCACATGCGATAGCAAACGGTATTTTTTTTGCTGCTGTAAACCGAGTTGGAAACGAGGACAATATAACTTTTTGGGGGAAATCGTTTGTCTGCGATCCATTTGGTGAAATAGTTGCACAAGCTTCGGAAAATAAACCGGAAAGTCTTATTGTAGAATGTGATTTATTGAAAATTGAACAGACCCGCCAAGATTGGCCTTTTCTGAGAGATCGCAGAGTTGATGCTTATCATAAACTTACTCAGATATACCATGACCCAACTACCTAAACTTTCAACTCCCTCATCTCAAGGATTTTTCATGCCAGCAGAGTGGGAACAACACTTCAGTACTTGGTTGGCCTGGCCACATAATTTGGACACATGGAAATCTGATGATTTACGAGAAGTTGAAAAAGTTTACATGGAAATCATTCATAATCTTATTACTGGTGAACGTATAAATATTTTAATCGAGAATAAATCCTTCCAAAAACGAATTATTTCATTGCTTATTTCTAGAGGACTAAATACTAAACAAATTTACTTTCATGAAATACTGACTAATGATGCGTGGATTAGAGATTTTGGTCCCAATTTCATTGTTAGAAAATCATCATCGGGGAGACAAATAGCTATAAACCTTTGGCAGTTTAATTCATGGGGTGAGAAATACCCATGGCAGAAAGATAACGAAGTAAGCAATAAAATCATTAGCGAATCAAAAATAACTTATTTTAATCCTAAAATCGTTCTTGAAGGCGGATCCATTGATGTAAATGGTGAAGGAACATGCCTGACTACATCTACTTGCCTATTGAATTTAAATCGAAATGGTAATTTGACAGTAGAAAAAATGGAAGAATATTTAAAGAGTTACATGGGGGTTAAAAAAATTATTTGGTTGAAGGGAACCCTAAAAGGAGATGACACAGATGGCCATGTTGACAACCTAGCTAGATTTGTTAACCACACAACCATCGTATATGTATCTGAGAAAGATGAGAGCAATGAAAACTATTTAAGCCTTAAAGGAATAGAGGAATCATTAAAAAAAGCCAGAGATCCAAATGGTAAACCATTTAAACTCATTCCTCTACCAATGCCACGAAAGATAAAAGATAACAATTTTTACCTGCCCGCAAGTTATGCAAATTTTTACATTGGAAATAATGTGGTTCTATTGCCTGCTTTCAACGACCCAAATGACAAAATAGCTCAAAACATACTACAATCATGCTTTCCACGAAAAAAAATAGTCCCCATAGATTCTCGAATACTTATAAAAGGGCTAGGGGGGATCCACTGTATAACCCAGCAGCAACCAATGTATACTGAATAAAAGGATTACAACTGCGAAAAGTTGAATAAGTTATATAAATTTCGGATTTTTATTGGTTTCCTCAAAGGCAGGATATTCGATATTTCCATGAAATACGATCCTATTAAGTATTTGACAAAGAATTATCCTTTAGCTCTAAGCTTACACTAGAAGATTGATTTAGTTTTAACAGTTCTTGCTCTAACCTTTCAATGCGTTTTTCTTTTTCTCGAAGTTGAGACTTGAGTTTAAACTGAGTAAATATTTCAAAAAACCAAGCAATAAGAAATCCTATTACAAAAGCACAAGACACTAAAATCATTGTTGGAACTTTAATCGAACTTACTGTAGATAAACCATCGAAGAAATAAACTTCTACAGTATGCATATTTTTTGAAGCAAACAAAGAAACAACTATAATCAGGCAGATGAAAAAAATATACTTTAAGGTCGACATTCTGAGTTCAAGTTAAGGTTGAACGGGAGTTGAGATTTTTTTACTCGTCGTCCTTATCCTTTTTATTCATCTTCTTCATCTTCCTCACCTTCTTCATCTTCCTCACCTTCTTCATCTTCCTCACCCTCGTCTTCTTCACCACCAACTACATTATCCTTTACGCTGTTTAATGGTTCTGCATTAACTGTAGCATTCTCAGCTTTATCATTAAGTGACAATGCTTCCGTTTCAGTAACTAAATCAGCATCTTTTGGTTGTGCGATAGGGGGAAGTTCTTCAGTTTCGGATTCAACGTTAGGTAACTCTATCAAGGGAGCTTCTTCAACTTTTACTTCACCAGAAAAAACCTGAGTTGGTGCTCCGCCTTCAGGACTCTTGCCATCAACAAATTCACCTAAAAGGGCCTGAATGCTTGTAATAACCTCATTGGATTTTTCTTGCACTTTTGGACTATCACTTGATCCCATACCCTTAATAGCAACAAGGGCACGCTTAAGCTCAATAACAGCTGCTCTATTATCTCTATCTTCTATTTTTACTTTTAGGCGATTAATATCTGTATTGACTTGCTCAAGGCCTTCTTTAACTTCTTTTCTCAGTGGTGCCATTTTTTCCTCGAGGGCATTTAAAGCTGAATCAACACCGCCCACACGATGGTCTAGATCACGAATAAAAAATAAAATAAAAATAATTGCTAAAGTAGCTAACCCGAATCCTAAATAAGCAATAGCTTTTAATAAACTCATTTCCTCTGCTGCCTTTTCTAACTGAGGAACCGGTTTAGTTAATTCAGATTCTTCGTCAAAAGTTTCTTTTGAGTCACCTTGAGCATAGTATTCCGTTGAATCTTCAGTTTCTTCCTGCTTTATATTTTTTAGATGCTCTTCTGCAGAGTTTTTTTCTTTGTCCTGGTCACTACTCATGAGTCCTCCGATATTTCCTTAATCTTAAATTTATTCTTATATTATCTAAAAGTAACGTCTCAAAGTTATTTTAAATTCTCACTACGAACATTTTTTTGGGTATACCGCAGAAATAATGAAGGAATATGAGGCCTTATGCCATATAATTAGGAAAATATTCTAGTTTAAAA
>JABGTQ010000203.1 GCA_018647025.1 Nitrospina sp.
TACCAAGTTTTAATGGCATCCATCCCCTTTCCTCGATTAACCGTATTGAGAATAGAAAGATAGATTACTCCATAAATAACTGCAATGGTATATAGAGTAAGTGGAATAAAAGATTTGAGGCGCTTTTGTTCCGCCTCTTCTTTGTTATGCCACCATTGACATAGGCGTTTCCAAAGAGTTTGTTTCTGATTTTTAAATGAGTTACCACCCATAACAAAGACTGGGTAAACCGTGAATATTGAAAGTTTTAAAGACTTACATTTGCTGGAAAAGTCCTTTGAATGATAGCAAAACCCATCTATCGAAACAAGCCAGTCCTATACCGCTAAATCATACACTTTCAAAAGTCTTTGAAGTTTCATGATTATGCTATAGTTCAACTTTAAATCGTGGAGACTGTTTTTTGAAAGAAATTACCCCTACAGAAAAAATAACAGCGACAGTGGAATGTCCAGCCTCAAAAAGTTACACCAATAGAGCACTTTTGGTTGCAGCGCTTGCTAAGGGTATTTCAACTTTACGCAATCCCCTGTTTAGTGACGACACAAAATATATGCACCTGGCTTTGGAACAATTTGGTGTTTCTGTAAGAAAAAAAGATTGCACCTTCGTGGTTTCAGGAACTGGCGGGGACTTAAAATGTCCACGCAAGGAAATCTCTATCGGCCTTGCAGGAACTACCATGCGATTTCTAACAACTTTTGCAGCTCTCTCTCCAGGAACAACGCAACTTACAGGGGGGAAGCGTATGCTAGAGCGACCTATTACAGATTTACTGAAAGCACTCAATCAAATAGGTGTAACAACTCGCTCGTTAAAAAATAATGGCTGTCCCCCTTTGGAAATCATAGGGGGTGGCATTCTAGGAGGAGAAATTAATCTTGCAGGAAACAATAGCAGCCAATACTTAACCTCTATCCTGCTCTCTGCACCTTATTTTAAAAATGGAACCACTATCAATATTGTTGGTGAACTTACTTCCAAACCCTATGCAGATATAACCATCGACATCATGAAAACTTTTGGGGTAACTGTTGAGTGTACAAATCACACCCGATTCCATATTTCAGCAGGTCAAAGCTACCATGCGATGGACTACACGATAGAAGCGGATTGGTCGAGTGCATCCTACTTTCTTGCTGCAGCAGCCATTACCCAAGGAGAAGTTACTTTAATTGGCCTTAATTCTAAAAGTGTGCAAGGAGATGCCGGATTTCTCAATGTTCTAGAGAAAATGGGCTGCAAAGTTGAACGGTCTTCTGAAAAAATTTTCATACAAGGAAATCCTTTGAATGGGATTAACATAAACATGAACAGCATGCCCGACGTAGTTCAAACCCTTGCGGTAACAGCTCTATTCGCAGAAGGTGAAACCTGTATCTCTGGCATAGGCAATTTAAGAATTAAGGAAACCGATCGAATAGAAGCACTTGAAACTGAGCTTTCTCGGTTAGGAGCAGGCGTTGAGTCAGGGGAAGATTATTTAAAAATCAGCCCTGGAACCTACATTCCAAATGATTTTGAAACCTATAATGACCATCGTATGGCTATGAGCCTCGCTTTGGTCGGACTCAAGGTCCCCGGAATTCGTATTAAAAATCCAAGCTGCGTCGAAAAATCTTTTCCTGATTTTTTCGAACAACTCGAAGGAATATTGTGAACAAATCCCACACCAACCAGTTAATCCACGAAAAAAGTCCTTACCTTCTTCAGCATGCTCACAACCCTGTCAACTGGTTTCCCTGGGGGGAAGAACCCTTTAAGATAGCTCAAGAAAAGAACTTTCCTCTTCTTGTAAGCATCGGTTATGCGACTTGTCACTGGTGCCATGTTATGGAGCGAGAGTCGTTTGAAGACCCCGACTTGGCAAAACTTCTTAACGCCAATTTTATCAGTATCAAGATTGATCGAGAGGAAAGACCTGACATTGATAGCATCTATATGAAGGCAATCCAAGCTATGGGGCAACAGGGTGGCTGGCCTCTCAATGTATTCATAACTCCAGAAGGAGTTCCTTTTTACTCTGGCACCTACTTCCCTCCTGAAAAACGTTTCAACATACCGTCTTTCACTGACGTTTTGATTTTCCTAACTAAAACTTGGATTAATGAACCAGAAAAAGTAAAAAAACAAAGCGAGGCCCTCTCATTGGCAATTCGCGAAAGCTCGGAACGCAAACCAACTTTAGAGACAACCGAATCACTTGACTTCGATGGTGAAGATAAAGCTGCTAAACTTTATGAAAGCCATTACGATACACTGAACCACGGATTTCGGTTTCAGCCGCAAAACAAGTTTCCACCCTCAATGGGTTTGTCATTATTGTTGCGTCACCATCACCGTACAGGAACCACTTCAAGTCTTGAAATGACCAAAAGCACTCTGCGAGCTATGAAGTGGGGGGGTATCTATGATCAAATCGGAGGAGGACTTTCCCGCTATAGCACCGACTACCGATGGCTGGTACCACACTTTGAAAAAATGCTTTACGATAATTCATTATTTGTCACAGCGCTTATCGAGACATTTCAATTAACAGGACACCAGGAGTTCTCTGATTACGCCAATGATGTTCTCTATTATATTGATCAAGATATGACCTCGAAGGAAGGAGCTTTTTTCAGTGCTGAAGATGCTGATAGCGAAGGGGTGGAAGGAAAATTCTACGTCTGGTCAAAGGAAGAAATAGAGTCGATATTAGGCCGACAGGCATCTTCTATTGCTGTTCCATTTTTCAATATCACCAAAGAGGGGAACTTTGAACATAAAAATATTCTTAACCAAACTAATACGTATCAAGATCTAGCAAAAAAACTAGGACTAGCTGAAGATACGGTCATTAATGAATTAAGTTCTGCTCGAATAAAACTTCTTCAAGAGCGAAGCAAACGCATTCGCCCCTTATTAGATGATAAAATTCTAACATCATGGAACGGGCTAATGATTTCAGCTATGGCCAAAACAGGTCGTGTCTTGGAAGATCTAAATAGAATAGCTAAAGCGGAAAAAGCAGTGGAATTTATTCTATCCACTTTAAAAACACCCGAGGGGAAAATCTTAAGGCGTTTCAGGGAAGGAGAAGCTCGCTACGATGGATATCTTTTTGATTATTCATCAATTGCTGTTGCTTGTCTTGAACTTTATGAAGCAACCTACAACACAAAATATATAATTGAAGCACAGAAACTAATGCAAACAGTAGAAGATAAATTCTCTTCCGAGGGTGCTTATTATGAAACTGCTGTTGATGCAGAAAAACTAATTGTCAGACAAATTTCTGGATACGACGGTGTCGAGCCATCCGGGAACAGTAATGCATCATTGGCATTCCTAAAACTAGGAGCCTATCTTGCTAATCCAGATTTTATTAGAAGGGCGGAAAAAATTTTTCTAGCTTTCCACGAAGACCTAACAGAATATGGAATGAATTCCTCGTTCATGATGCAAGCCTTGCACCTCTATCTTGGAGGTCTCAAAGAAGTTGTTATCATCGGAAAGCGAAATGACCTATCTACTCAAGAAATACTAAAGACTATTCGTTCTCAATTTTTTCCTAACGCAATCTTCGCATTTGCCTATGAGGATGAAGTTGCTAAAAAAGGTGCTGACTTACCATTACTATCTGGAAAAACAATAATCAACGGTAAAGCAACTGCTTATGTTTGCAGATTAGGAACATGCCTAAAACCCGTCAATTCCTCGGAAGATTTAGTTAATCTCCTCAAATACGAAGAAAACTAAAACAAACTGTGGTAGGATTTCACCAATCATTATAAATATATTTTCTAGAATGCAAAAAAATCTAATCAAAACAATAATTGCTTCTACCCTTGATGGGGAAGGAATCACTCGTCAACAAGCACTCGAACTAGAATTTTTTTCCCATGAGGAACTAGATTATTTGTTCGAAGGGACTAATCGTTTACGTGATCGTTTTAAAGGAAATAATGTTAAAATTTGTTCCATCGTCAATGCGAAGGCTGGTAAATGTCAAGAAGACTGTGGCTTTTGCGCCCAATCTAGCCAATTTAAGACCGATAGTCCCGAATATGCTTTATTGGATGTAGAGAAAATTGTTGAAGCTGCAAAGGAAGCTGAAGCATTCGGGTCTAACGAATTCTCCATTGTCACTTCTGGAACTGCATTAAACAGTCGTGAGGAACTAAACAAAGTCATCGAAGCAGTCAAACAGATCAAAAAAGAAACAAATTTGGAAACTTGCTGTTCGCTTGGCTTGATGGATCTAGAAGATTTGAAGGAACTAAAAGCAGCTGGGTTAGATAGATGTCACCACAACCTAGAAACTGCTGAGAGCCATTTTGAAAAAATTGTCACTACCCATAACTATGAAGATGAAGTGCTCGCAGTAAAAAATGCTAAAGAAGCAGGTCTTCAAGTTTGCGTTGGAGGAATTTTTGGTATGGGGGAGACTTTTGCTCAACGTGTAGAGCTTGCCATAGATATAAGAGATCTAGAAACGCAGTCATTTCCGATAAATTTTCTTAAGCCATTAGAGGGAACTGCACTAGAAGACATGGCTTTAATGGAGCTGTATGAGGCGCTTCGAACTATAGCGATGCTGAGACTAGTTCTCCCAACCATAGACCTATTTGTCTGCGGTGGGCGGGAAGAGGTATTTAATAACCATCAAGAAAAAATTTTTGCTGCTGGAGCAAATGGCATTCTCGGAGGTAATTACCTTACAACCAAAGGGCAAGACCCAAAAAGAGACATTAAGATGATAGAAAACCTTGGCTTAAAACCTGTATATCAATCTGTCTAATCAAATTACTCTCTTTAATGTCGAATTAAATTAGACTAGATTTTCATCGATTATTTTTTTAATTTCAGCTTTAGATTTGACCCCTGTTACCTGCTGAATAACTTTGCCACCCTTGAAAAATAATAAAGTAGGAATACCGCGGATACCGTATTTGGTGGCTGTAGTCGGATTATCGTCTACATTTAGTTTTCCAACTTTGATAATATTTTCATATTCGCCCGCAATTTCCTCTACGGTCGGAGCAAGCACCTTACAGGGTTGACACCATTCTGCCCAAAAATCAAGAATGACTGGTTTTTCGGATTGAAGAACGCTGGAATCAAACTCTGCATCGGTTATAACAACAACTTTATCTGACGACATATAAACACCTCTTTAGAAATATGAGTTTTATAATATATAGGATTGTTTGAATCTGGGACCTTCAGGAAGTCTGCAGAAAAATCACACCCTTAATAATTATAAATAACAAAGTTACTTAAAAATTAAAGCTGTGATTTATGAAAACATATTATCATATAGCCCTATAAACCAGCAATGGTTTTCATTGTATTTTTATAATCTAGCTTTATAATCACACTAGTCAGTCTATCCAGAGGATCATCCATGTCAGAGAAAATACGCGTTTTTGCATACAACGAACTCCTAAATGAAGATTTTTTTAAAGAGAAGGGATTTGAGTATATCGATAAGTTTACTGTCTCGCTATCAGCTCAAAGGATAGTTTTCAATAGATTACCCCCTAAAGGCGAGGGAATTGAAGGTCAAGGACTCCCAAACATTGAACCTACCCCTAACAATGCTGGAATGATGGAAGGTGTACTATATGACATGTATGATAAATTTCTTCCTAAGCTAGATGAATTTTATGGTTATCCAACAGAATGTACTAGAAAATTAATGGAGCTTAACGCACATGATTTTCATACTGTGAAAGGAATCGTCTACTTTGCTCAACCAGATAAAATTGGGGAAAAACTAAAACCTAGCAAAGACCTCATGAAACTCTATAGAAAGTCACGAAAAGAACATAGCATGCTCTACTTTGCTCGACTGATGAATACTCGAACCTGCGATTAATCTAAGTCAATGGCCAAGACCATCGCTTTTGTTCGAAGCCCAGGCCCATCATTTAACGAGGCCATTTCCTCAAATCTAAAAAATCAACCTATTGACATTAAACGTGCCTGTTTGCAACACGAAAGCTATATATCCGCTTTGAAGGAAATCGGATTGGACGTTATCTCACTCCCATCTGCAGATGAATATCCCGACGCACCATTTGTAGAAGATACAACTGTTGTTTTCGACCATATAGCGCTAGCATGCCCTAATAAAGAAAAATCAAGACGTGGGGAAGGTCCCAGTATTCATAAAGAAATTAAAAAGCATATAACCATGAAAGCACTTCCACCTTCTGCTAATTTAGATGGCGGTGATGTACTAAACACTGAAGAAAAAATTTTTGTAGGAATATCCAGCCGAACAAACTTAGAAGCGGTTAATTCATTAGCCAAGTTCACAACAAAACCTGTTATTCCAGTCAAAGTAATTCGGGGGCTACACTTAAAAACTTCCGTTTCCTACATAGGAAATAATATTATCGTACTCGATCCATCTTCCATAGAGACCACTTCTCTTCGAACATTTAAATGGATTGAAACAAATGGGCACGCGGCTAATTGTCTAGCTATCGGGAATATTGTTTTAATTTCAAAAGGATGTACTGAAGAAGCAGACAAAATTCGCCTGAAAGGATTTAAAACGCGAGAAGTAGATATTAGCGAGTTCGAAAAAGCCGATGGAGGACTCACTTGTCTAAGCATAATATTAAAGAAAATTTAACTCTGAGAAATAACTAACCTAAATGCTCACGTCATTTATCAGCTAAAATATGATCCAGCCTTTCAAGAAATAACGCTTTCTTACTTTCATCAAGCCCAAAAACCTCCTCAAACTCACTTTTTAATACGTTAGTTAAATTACTACCTTCTTCAAATTTTTTAACATTTTTGGCTTGTTCGGAAAATTCAACATTAATAGAAGCATATTCATTATATTCTTGAGATGAATTATTTTGCTTTTGCGAGTCAGCTAATGTGATAAGAGGTTTATTGCTAATACTAACTGGATTTACCATGGGTTTCTCCGATTTAATTAAACTTATTCTTTATTAATAGATAAATACAGCAAATTCTATGCCCAACTTAGAATCTAAAGAAAACCCTTTGTTTTAGATACTTTCCAAGTTTTAATCTTATTCGTTATAAACTTAATTTTTCTCAATTGGGAAATATTTGCCTAATTATTTAATCCGGTAAATCCTGCATAAGGGCTTTGCCGTAACCTACCAATTCCACATACCCCTTACCTTTAATCAATTTTCCCAGAATAGTTCCTTCTACTGAAATACTCCCCTCCCAATAAGA
>JABGTQ010000204.1 GCA_018647025.1 Nitrospina sp.
CCTCATTTATTATATTAAGAAAAATATAAATTATATGTTTGAAAAATGGATATTATATTTTTAGAGGCTAAGGCATTTTTTACAATGATCAATTGGTTCAAATCATTAACTCAGTTGTTTCTATTTAAATAATGCAAGGTTCGATGTGAATTAATTTATTGGTGAAGTTCGGTCTTTTGCTGATTCGACTTAGGAGAGTAATCTTTTATGTTTGTCTAGAATCTTGCGGGTTGCCCATTGAGAAAGTTTTTCACGAGATATCTTTGCGTTGTGGCGAATATCGACAGGAAAATTTTGGTGTATCAGAATTTTTTTAATCTGATGGGTATGTTTATGCTGGCTTCCTAAATGCAATAATTCCTCAATAAGCAAGTTGCGGACAGAGTTGCTTCTTAGTTCGCTGAAATGCTCTGGTTCGATTATGATTACAGGTTTTTGGTTCTTGTTTTTACCTACTCCAACTAACGCAGACCTTTTTACCTTGTGATGAATGTTAAAAACTCCTTCGCATGGGATGGTGAATAATGTCTCTTTAGGTGTACAAACGCGTTGGCTTTTTCTTCCACAAAACCACAGTCGGTTTTTGTCATCGATATAACCCACATCGCCCATGCGGTGCCAGAGAATGTTTTCTCTGAGATCTTTTATTTTTGCAAATCTGGCTGCCTCGTCGCGGTTGAAGTAGTTTTGAGTTACCCAAGGGGCTTTTACTACGATTTCTCCAATATTTCCATGAGTTAGTTGTATGGAGTCTTCCCATTCAGGAATTGAATCATCCGTGATTGTTATGATTCTGAGCTCTATATTTGGAACCGTGTGACCAACGCAAACTCCATAACCTTGTTTTAGAGTGTCCTCTAGGATTTCTTTTCGTTCAATAGTTGTGACAGGCAGTGCCTCTGTAGCTCCATATGGAGTGTGGATTTTAGCTTCTGGTTTTAATAAATGATCAAACCTTTTAATTAATGAGCAGGGAATGGGTGCGCCTGCCATTAGAATTCTATTAAGAGAAGAGATATCTCGCTTTTTTGAAATACAATAGAGACTGATTGTGTTCCAAAGTGCGGGCGAACCAAAACCGCTTGTCACATTATATTTGGTGATTGTGTTTAAAATTTTTTCGGGATCAACTTTTGCGGGACGGGTAAAATCCATTTCGGGGAGGATTGATGTCATGCCGATACCTACTCCAAATAATGAAAATAATGGGAATGTAGATAGATCTATTTCTCCGGGTTGGATCTTGTAACAGGATCTTAGAACGTCTAATTGATGTGAGAACATTCCATGGGTATATACGACGCCTTTAGGAGAACCGGTGCTTCCACTGGTAAACAGGATTGCTGCGGGATTACTAAAATGCGTGTCATTATAAGTAAAATTTGGTTCAGCTATTTTGTTAAAATCTTTAAGTGAACACCCACTCCAAAACCAGCATGAGTCTGTACTGATTCTATATTTTATGTGGCGGAAATATTTTTGAAAAAAACTTGATGCCAAGTGAACAGCTGGATTTGCAATGACTCCCTGTGCTTTGGTCTCATCTATACAGTTTAGAATATTTTTTTTGCCTAGCCCAGGATCTATAAGTATTGGTACCGCTCCTGCTTTAAAAAGAGCAAAGCAAGTAGAGATAAACTTTATGCTAAAAGGAATAAATAGTAAAATGCGGGTACCTTTTTTAAGTCCGTATTGTTTTAAACCGGAAGCAATGTTGGAGCTCTCATCATCTAATTCTTTAAATGAAATGCTAGTGTCATTACGTGAATCGGTAATTGCTGTTTGATGTGGGTGATTTTGCGCGACGCATTTAAGTGAGAAAGCTATGTTGTGGCGCATCTGTTTCATGACTTTTTAAGGCAGGCTCAAAGTTTCCTTGACTAAAGGTAAAGTTACTTTCTTCTTCCGAACATACGACTCCTGGTTAATTTTAGTGATCGCATGCTTAATCGATATAAAATCTCTTGGTATGTGTGTGAGGAGATACATTATTACTTTGTCTGGCAAAACCAGCCTGATATCTTTTGCTAGCTTGGTAATGATCTTTGCCGTTGTGTTGTCGTCAATAGGTTTAAGCTCAGTAGACATGCCCCATTGAAAACGTGATATTAGATAGTTTTCCGTCTTTTTTAATTTGGCGGGATTAAAGTTGCCGGCAAATGCTATTTTTTTTTCTTTTTCAATGAGGGAGTTTATAATGAGGTAAAGTTTTTCTTGAGAGGCAATCTTTCCTTCAATGCAATCTACCTCATCAAACAGAAATAGATCGACGTTGGAAAGAGTTGATATAAATTCCCCTGAAGAGCCATTTGAGCTTTCGTCTGTTTTTTTTACAAAGTCTGCGCCATGAACATACAGTGCTTTTTTGTTCATAGCGGCAAACTTGTTCCCAATGGAAATTAGAAGGTGCGTTTTCCCCAGATTTTTAGTGCCAAAAAAGTAAAGTGTTTTAAAAGAGGAGGAGTCACTGCAAAATTGGTGGGCTGCATCGAATGCGATTTTTGAACCCTCTGAAACAATAAAATTAGAAAACGAATACTCAGGTTGTGAAGGAAATTCTAATATAAGTTGGCGTGATAAGGGGCCCTTGTTAGACATGACTTGATTGATTTGCGATAGAGAAAAAAAGTGGATTCCTTACTTTACTGTA
>JABGTQ010000205.1 GCA_018647025.1 Nitrospina sp.
ATTAAATCGTTAAGAATATGGTTCCCCTTAAGAAAAGGGATCTTTTTAAGAATAGCCAACTACGTCAAAGCTGTGGACGATATTGACCTTGAAATACAAAAAGGATCTACTCTAGCACTGGTTGGTGAATCGGGATGTGGAAAAACAACTCTTGGAGAATCTATTTTAGGACTTACTAGGGGGACCCAAGGTGAAGTGATATTTAATGGCTCAAATATTCTAAAATTAAATACAACTGATTTAAAAAAAATACGCAAACAAATTCAAATTGTTTTTCAAGATCCTATGGGTTCCTTGTCACCACGCATGACAATCGAAAAAATTATTGAGGAGGGCCTAGAAGAACATTATAAAAATTTAAACCAAAGTCAACGAAGAGAAAAAATAAAACAAGTTTTAAAAGAAGTAGGATTACCTGTATCTACTTTAGAGAGATATCCACACGAATTTTCTGGTGGGCAAAGGCAACGAATTGCGATTGCTCGAGCATTGATACTTGAACCAAATTTTCTGGTACTAGATGAACCAACTAGTGCTTTAGATGTGTCCGTACAAGCCCAAGTTCTTAATCTTTTTAAAGCACTTCAGGCAAAACGAAATTTGACCTACTTATTCATTACCCACAACTTAAGCGTAGTGAAGTATATGGCAGATAAAGTGGCAATCATGTACCTTGGGAAAATTGTCGAAAGCGGATCAACAGAAGAAATATTTAGAAATCCAAAGCACCCATATACAAAAACTTTACTAGAAGCAATTCCTAGCATTGAAGAACGCAAAGCATTTCAGCAAATAAGAGGTGATGTTCCCTCACCATTAGATCCTCCTAATGGATGCCATTTTCATCCACGTTGCCAAATTTTTATTAATGAAACAAAAGGCTCTCATCTAAAAAATAAGTGCGAAAACGAATATCCAGAAACAGTCTATTCAGGAACATCTTCCGTGCGATGTCATGCAATGAACAAAGCCTAAACAACAGCTTTAACAACCATATATATTAAGTTAAATCTGATTTATTGAAAAAATAATAAACAACAGCCAAAACACAACATCCTAATAAACCAAGGGTTACGATACCAAAAATCGACATAACATCACCAAAAAAATTATCAAAATATAAATCTAATTGTTCCTGATTTTAATAATAAAATTTAGAGGGTCTCAATCCCGAATAGTCTCAGAAATGATACGGCAGCCCAAATACCGATGCTTGCAAAAAAACCAAGAGCCACAGCTCCAAGCATAAAAAGACCAACCAACTTCAATAAAACCAAAGTTTACTTTCCTCCAATATGAGATTATGTACGATAAAAATTTAACAAAAAAACAATATCAACTCATCGAACTTAAGCACGTTAAAACCTATTCAGAAAGACTTAAAAAAACAGATAAAAAGGACACAAGTATTGTTTATTATATATTTAAGCAAAAAATTGCTGCGCTTGCTGATCCGCGCGATAAGAACTTCTTACTAAAGGACCAGCCTCAACATGCTTAATTCCAAGAGATAAACCAATGGTTTTATACTCAGCAAAAACTTCTGGGTGTACATACTCGACCACTTCTAGATGATTTTTAGAAGGCCTCATATATTGTCCTATAGAAAGAATTTGACATTTTATTTCTGCCAAATGGCGCATTGTCTCAACAACCTCATTTTTCTTCTCTCCAAGTCCCAGCATAAGACTACTTTTTGAAATTATATTTTTTTGCGAAACCATCTTCAAAACTTTAAGCGACCATGAATATCGACATTGAGGTCTCACAAACGATTGCAAAGATTCAACGGTTTCGATATTATGACAAATGACATCGGGATTCGCTTGACATATTTTATTTATAAGAATTTCGTCACCCTTAAAATCAGGAATCAAAGCTTCGATTTTTAAGTAAGGATTTTTATCTCTAACATGTTGAATAGTTTTAGCCCAAATACCGGCTCCCCCATCATGCAGATCATCCCTATCAACAGATGTTATAACAACATACTGGAGGTTTAACTTAGCCAACATTTCAGCAACTTCTGCAGGTTCCTCTAACCTTGGTACTTGCATAGATCCGGTTGGAACATCACAAAAATTGCAAGACCTAGTACATGTACTTCCAAGAATCATAAGGGTTAACGTTCCTGCAGACCAACAGTTTCCTACATTTGGACATGAAGCCGTTTCACATACTGTGTTTAAGCCATGTTTATCGACCATTTTTTTTAATCGAAAATAATTAACTCCTTTTGGCAAAGAAGTCTTAAGCCAGTCTGGAAGGCTCCGAATAGAAGTATAAGAAGATTTAGCTTTATTCATATAAATAAAATTAAAAAAAAGTCAGAACTTTTTTTAATTACACTTTTTTATCTTGATATAAGAATTATAAAATCGATAAAATATTATCAAAACTTACAGTGTATTTTAGTTTTACAAGGCTAGATTTTTCACCACAAATTATTTTGACATAAAAAAGACTTTATAAATATAAAAATTTAACTCTGAATAAAAATAGTTTTACTAAATTATGTCAATCCATATTATCGACAGATATATTCTTAGAGAACTTTTAAAAATATTCTTTATTACAATAGGGTCATTAACA